>JAJZTU010000074.1 GCA_021848765.1 Bacillota bacterium | reverse complement strand
CTGGCCGTCCGTTTTTCCCTGGGTACTTCACTTAGCAAATCAAGCAGTTTATTGTTATTGTCGGCATCACTTTTTTGGGGACCGGCAAATCTGGCTGAATGCACCCCGGGAGTCCCGCCGAGGAAGTCCACTTCCAGGCCGGAGTCGTCGGCCAGGGTTAGCAAACCTGTGGCCTCACTGATTTGCTGAGCCTTTTTGATGGCATTTTCTGCAAAGCTTGAGCCATCCTCAACCACTTCCGGCAACTCCGGAAAGTCAGCCAGGGAAAGAACCTCCACTGGAATCTCCTCCAGGAGTCTCTTCAGTTCTCCGACCTTGCCCAGGTTCTGAGTTGCTAACATAATCTTTGTCATTGGTTGCTCTCCCACTTTTAAACTTTGAGTTTCAGCACCGCTTCCTGAATCTTGATTAGTTCCCGGATGCCTTTTTCCGCCAGGGCTAACATTCCGTCCATCTCCTCCCGGGTAAAGGGCTCTGCTTCAGCGGTACCTTGAAGTTCTACGAATTTTCCCGCTCTGGTCATGACCACATTCATATCCACCTCAGCCTGGGAATCTTCTGTATAGCAGAGGTCCAGCATCAGGTTGCCCTTGATTTTCCCCACACTGGTGGCAGCCAGGTAATCAGTTACCGGAAGCTTTGCCAGTTGACCGGTATCCACCAGTTTCTGCAGGGCATCCACCAAAGCTACAAAGGCTCCCGTAATTGAGGCAGTACGGGTACCGCCGTCTGCCTGGATCACATCACAGTCCAACCAGACGGTACGCTCTCCCAATTTGTCCAGATCCACTACTGAACGCAAAGCCCGGCCTACCAGTCGCTGGATCTCCTGGGTCCGCCCACCGATCTTTCCTTTGGCAGATTCCCGCGGGGTACGGGTCTGGGTTGCCCTGGGCAGCATGGAGTATTCTGCTGTTACCCAGCCTTTACCTGAACCTTTTTGAAAAGGGGGAACTTTTTCCTCCACAGTTGCCGTACAAATGACTTTTGTATCACCTACCTCAATTAGCACCGAGCCTTCGGCAGGTTTAATATAATTTCTGGTTATTTGCACAGGACGGAGTTGATCCGGGGCCCTGCCATCCTCCCGGTCACCGTTTTGTTTAGTGGTCTTCAGGGTTTGCGTGCTCATTTGGGTAGTCCTCCTCTATTTCAGAATTAACCAAGTAAATTCCCGGTATTTAAGTGCAATATTCGCAGCCTTGACTCAGTCCTATTCCTCGGGCACAACGGTAAACTGGTCCGGATAGGACTTGTTAAAAGGGTTATTTTCTTTACGCCCCACCAGTCCGGCCATGACATACAGTTTCTGGATAGGATCCCACTTGAATTCTTTCAAAAGATGAAATCCCTTGATTTCTCCGGTACGGCGCAAATGTATCCTCGGACCGGTACACCCGTATAGTTCGTCCCCCACCATGATATGGTGGTCATCATGGTAATGGATAGGTATATCTTTGGCAATATAATCCAGAACCTTCTTTTCCACCAACTCCAGGTCAATAGCCGGCTTATCGGAAAACTCCAGGATAAAGCCATGTTTAATATCCCCATGAGACTGTGGCTTCTTGATACCCATTTCTTCCAGTACCAGTCCCGCGAGGTCCTCAGCGCTATGGGCCATCTTGCGGTACTTGAGAGACTTGAACACAATGGGTGCAATGTCGCTGGGAAAGGGGCCGAAAACCCCCGGCCTGGTAACAATAACCTCCTCCCCTACCCCGATCAGGACTTCGGCGTTATAAGCAAGGATAGGGTAAATAAGCTCAAAGTGTTCAATAACTACACGGCGCTCGGCATGGACAGCCTTTTTAATTGCTTCAGCGATTTCCCACATGGGCGTAAATGCTGACTCAAAGCGGATATCCACATGATATGTCCTGTTGCGAAAATGGTCTTTTTCAGCATCCGTTAGAATGGGCAGGGGGCGGAGATTAATACCGTCATCATCATTGGTAAGCTCCAGTCCGGGAAACATCCCCCTGATGAGCAGGGATTTTCCGGCCCCGGCATCACCGATAAGGCCGACCAGCCGGTCCTCCGGGCTCAAGTAGCGCTGGCCGATATTCCCTCCCAGATTCAGGAGGCGCTTTTTGCCCCTGGGGGCAAAATAAGCAGCATACATTAAGTATTCATGAACTCCTATAACTGCCATATGCTGGAACACCTCATTTTACACTTTTAGTTTTCCAGAGTGGGAATGGTTTGATACCCAAGACATTTGGTGCCGTTTTCCATATATTCTTGGAAAAAGCGGCAAATCCTGCTTGACTCTCATAATTCCAGTTCAATCCCCAAGAGAGGGGCATGCTGCTGAGCGCCGTATACATCAGTCTCACCAAGGTCTCCTGAAGCCCTTGGCCGCTCGATAGTGGCTTTGATTGCGTATGCAGGGTCAAATTCTACATAGGCAATGATTTTAGACTGGGGAATCCGGTACAGCCGGGCTATAAGTTCAGGGGTTATCTGGCCTTTTGCCCTCCGGTAAGTCTCCGGGTCAGGAAAAATGATATCCAGGGTAAGTTCATAGGGTCCGGCGTTTTTGCTGCGCACTACACTGGCAACCTCTGTTAACCTCACTCTTTTGCTCACAGTTCTCCCCCCTGTATTTCCAATAATTCCATAGGGAAGGGAGCACAGGGGTCATCCACTTCCACCAGGTGATGGATTGAAAACCGGAATACCGCACCGGCCTTGAAATCCGACGGCGAATAGAGAAAGGCCAGATTGCCCGCAGTGGACAATCGTCCCGGGTAGCCATAGTGGAGCAGGGTAGAACGGGCAAAACTGCAAATGGTATTGGCCTGGTCCTGTGCAGGCGCCACTGCCTCAATGACTATGCCTACTTCATGACCCTTCACCACCGGATCCGGCTCCAGGTCCCCCATAACCCCATTGCGGCCATAGATATGAAATTGCAAATAATAACTCTCAGGAGGGATATGGGAAAAATTGTCAGTGACCCTTGCCCTTACTCCTTGGAGAATACTATCGATATTGCTAATGAAGATAGGGTCCCTGGCTCCTGCTATAGAAACCGTCCGGAAGCCAATGGGTTTAGCCCCTTCTATTTTGACGGTATACATGTCACCCGGGATAAACCTGCTGCCCGAAACTTTGACGACCCTCTCGCTAACCTGTTCAAACCTGGCCTGGTGGAGGTCAATCACACCACCGGGTCCGGGCAGGCTGTAGGGGTTGGTTTTCTCGTAGAGGGTATGGGCTGCAACTGAGGTGGTAGTACACTTCCGTTCCGGGTTGAGGGGTTCCAATAGGAAGTGGTCTTCCCGCAGGGTTCCCAGCATACAGTCACTGCCACTACCCGGCAGGGCTGCTATGGAGGCACACTCCAGGATTTTTCCCATGTGTAAAGCCAAACCCCGGTCATAACCCGCTTTAATGGCCAAAGCTGCAAAAACCGTAGGGTCATAGGCCCTCCCGGCCAAAATAACCTCAGCACCGGAGTCCAGGGCTTTAATAATGGGCTCCACCCCCATCTGTCCTACTATGTATGTGCTGGCTTCAATGTCCTGGCGTTCAAGGGGCTTACCGGGCGGCAGCACCTTAAGCTTACCATTTTCCAGTTCCTTAAGCAGAAAGTCCTTATCCAGATCGGAGCCAATAACCGCCAGGCGAAATTTCAAGCCCTGTTCCCTGGCTATCTCCCGGATAATTTCCAAATTCCACTCCAGGTGCGGCTTGGCCCCAGACCCCCCTGCAGTGCCGATGATGACCGGTATTTTACGCTCCCGGCCGGCCCGGAGCATAAGCTCCAAATCCCGTTTGACAGCAAACCGGTCGGTAAAAGAAACTCCTGCACCTAAGTAATAAGGCCCCGGGTCTGTAGAACCGGCATCCACGGCAAGTACATGGGGATTCCTGGCCATTCCTGCTTCAAAGGAAGCCAGGGGGAAGCCATAACCCAGGATTGCCGTTGGTGAAAGGACTCGCATTTCCCGCATCAAGCTCACCTCTTCAATATCAATTATTCCACTTTCCAAACCTTACCCTCTGCTGCAAGGTCAACGACACCGTCAAAGGCCCTCTGCGCCTCTTGTTTAGTCACAGCCAAGTTGTATTCCGGCCAGAAATGGGTGAGGGCGAGCTTCCTGACCCCTGCCTGTTGGGCTAATTCTCCTGCCTGGCCGGCAGTAAGGTGACCGGCAGCAGCATAGGCAGCATCCGCCTCCTGGAGGCTGGCCTCGCAAAGCAGCAGGTCGGCCCCCCGCAGGAAAGGCACTAACCGGGCAGTCCAACCGGTATCCGCTGTGTAGACTATGCGTTTTCCCTGAAATTCCACAGCAGCAGCATAACAGGGTAGAGGATGCTCTGTAGGCATAAACTGCAGTTTACATTCACCCACCTGGCTTTCCAGCCATCCCTGGCCGGCACGGTTTTGGGCCGTTATTGCTTTAATCAGGAAAACATCCTGGTAGCGGGCAAGCTGCTCTCTGGCTTCGGACGGTCCTTCAGGCAGCCATAGCTCAAGGCTCTCCGGACGGCTCCCGTCTCTCTTTGCTCCCCCAAGGGCATGGCGCAAACAAAAAATGTCATAGTAGTGGTCAGGGTGAAGGTGGGAGATTACCACCCCGGTCAGCTTGCGGAAATCCAGGTGCTTTTGTAGGTTGCCCAATACCCCGTTGCCGCAATCAAGCAACAAGTTAGTAGTACCGGCTTGAAGCAAGTAACCGGGGCAGGCTCCCCCCGCCCGGGGGTACGGCGCCCAGCAACCCAGTACTGTTAGCTGCATCTGCAATCCTCCCAACGACCCGGTGCTGTTAACTGCATGTCGATTCCTCCCAGTAATCCGTTGCTATTAACTGTATGTGCAATCCTCCCAGCAGCCAATGGCCCCATTATATTGGGGAAATCCGGGTATAATCACCTCTACGCCTAATTCATGGGCGAATATATCTCTCATAGCCCTGCTCTGGGCAACCCCACCCGTGAAGATCAGCACTTCACTGCTATGCTGCCTCAGCAGGGGTTGCACCCTTTTGAAGATGGTATAATTGACTCCGGCGGCCAACTGGGGAATGGAGTAACCCTCAACTATCTTGCCAATCAGCTCCGACTCGCCGAAAACAGCACAGGTCGAACTTAATTCCACCGGTTCCTCCCAGTATTTGCCCAACTCCTCCAAACTTATTCCCAGGACGGCAGCCATATTTTCCAGGTAGCGTCCTGAACTGGCAGCACATTTATCATTAGTGAGGAAATCCACCATTTTTCCTTTGCGCACCTTGATAATTTTGCTGTCCTGACCGCCTAAATCCAAGAGGGTAAAATCCGTCAGACCCGTCTGGAACATGGCCCCCAAAACATGTGCCTTAATCTCGGGAATAGTCTTCCCCCCCATGATACTGAGGGTATTACGGCCATAGCCTGTAGAAACCACTTTATCAATAACAGGCAGGCCCAGCCCGGCAAAATCCACCACCAGGCTCTCCCCCTGCTTGCGCCCGTAATTACGGTAGAACTCTATGGTATCAAATTTATAGAACTGAAGCTTTGTTAATACCTCCGGGTGCCCCGCAGCCCCTTCCCCCGGCCCAAGCACCAGCTTAACACTCCTACTGCCCAAATCAATACCGCAAACCAGCATTCCCAAGTAACTTCCTCCTTGCAATGGTAACTATCTCAGCATGTCCACAAAAGCATCCAGGCGCATTTTACTCCGGGCATCCAGCTTACCCGGTTTGTCCCCTTCCAAAGTAAGCACCGGCACATCCAGCTTTTCGCGGATTATTAAATCCTCGATCTGCCGGAAGCAAAAGCTCTGTGTATAATGTACAATACCATCCAGGTTGCGCTTTTCCACTTCCTGCCGGATATCCTCCAGCCTGGCAAAAATATCATAGGGATAGGTGTACAAACGGTACTGTTCTACCAGGTCCCCGGTGTCAAAAGGCATACTGAACTGGCGCTGTACCTCATTAAATACCACCCTTGCTCCCTGACTTTCCAAATAATCATAAAGGTCATCGACAATAGGCGGAACACCGATATACCCAAGCCGCACATCCTCATGGAACTCTTTAGCAGCGGGCAGTCCGGCCAGAAACCGGTCCACCCGTTCTTCGAAGGCTTCCGGGTCTCCTTCCAAATCACTGCAGCATACCTGGAACAAGTGATTGTCAAAACCACTGATTTTATTCCCTTCCCAGGTCCGGCCGTCGATCTCCCGGACCTTGCGGCGAATACGGTCCAAGCGTTGTTTAGTTTCCAGCACCTGACCCCAGTTTACGCCAAAATAGGCCATGAGCTTCTCAATCTGAAGCTTTAACAGGTCTGGGTCGCGGTCATAGGGATAGGCAAAAGGGATGGTGGCAATACCTTGAAGCTGCAGGGTTTCCATGAGGGCATGAGTGTTGCTGCAATCACCCTGGGTCACCGCCACTACCCGGTCGATCTCACGGTTCCTGAGTACGGTGCTGTATATCCCCTTAATCCAACCACAAATGTTTCGCGGGTAACCCGCAAGTTCCGCTTCGTCCACCAGTTCTTGCGGTCTGGGGTTGGTGATGAAAATATTGTTCAAGTCTACCGGGACAGCGCCGGCTGCGTAAATTACCTCAATGGGTACTGTTGTGGTAAGTCCTATCTTGCCCAAATCTCTCTGCCCCCTTAAATGCCTTGCTTTGGCCGGACTCTTTTTTGTCTCCGGTCAGATACCTGTTTTAATCTTGGCCGGGCTCTTAACAAGGCCAGGGTACGTTCCATCTCGTTAGCTACAATCATATAGCCTTCGTCTACACCCATACCGGGTTTGGCCAGCATTTGGTCCGGCTGCGTGGCCAGGGCGATGTGCACGCAAACCTGGGCGGAACGGTCGGTTTCATTACAGGTCCCCCCAAGGTAGGCCCCTACTCCCCTGGCTTTCGCGTAAAGGACAGCTTCTATAGTATTATTGATTCCGCCAAGGTCCGGGGTCTTAATTTGCACCATATGGGCACAACGGTCATCCACAAACTCGATAATGTCCTCCAGGGTGTTGCACCATTCATCAGCTACGATTTCTGTCCCGATGCCTTTTTCCTCCAGGACGGCCTTCAGTTCCTGCAATGCTTGCATCTGGCCGGGCTTGTTCCCCATGTCCATAGGGCCTTCGATGCGGAGCTTCAAGGGGGATGCTGCTTTTTCCAACCGCCCCAGGTAGTCAGCCATTCTGCCTGCATCATGGTCAAAGGCCTGCCCGATGGTCCCGTAAACATCTATGTGCAGCACCGGCCGGTACCCAGGCTCGCCCAGCTTTTCCACCCTATGCTTAAGCCAGTTCACATATTCGAGGAGAATTTCACCCTTTTTACCCAGCTTGGTCTCCACATTATTAATTAAACCGTGGGGCAGCACCTGGGCTCTCTTCAGTATGGCTTTATCAGCGTTGCTGTGCCGGTCATCGCCGGTTTGAGAGAATATAGGTACCGGGCGGCCGGCAAGGGTAGTGCCATATTCCCGGGACACCACCTCTGCCATTGTTAACCCGCTGCTCTTGGCTACAGCGTCCAATAAAGCCTGGGTTATCCCATACCGGAGTGCGGTATGCAGCCTTTCCCCATTTTCCCTCTGGAAATGGTCAAACTCCCCTGCTAATTCCCGAAAGGAAATTAGCTCCCTCCCCTTAAGTTTAGGGGCAATTTCCTGCTCAATTAAGGGGATAAAATCCCGGGCTAAAAACAGCGGGTCCCGGCCACCAGCCCCCGAATATTGTACAGCAGCACAGTCGCCAAAAGCAATTTGCCCGTCCTCCAAAACCAGGAGCACCGAAATGGACTCTCCTTTCTGCCGTACCCGGGAAAAACCCGGAGTAAGCGGATTACCGGTATAGGCGGCCCCATCTGCCTTTGCTCCGGCTTTGATTGCCTGCTGGTCATCAAAAAAGAATCCGGTAAGTCCGGGAGCAACCAGGACATTACTGATCTGCATATGCTTACCCCCTGAGGTTCAATATGAGTAATCTATTTCGGCCTACCCACCAGCATACCCTTTCCTATAGCATAGATATCATCAATTACCATCTGGAAACTGGGACTGCGGTTCTCTGCCCGGCCCCGTTCGGCAATTTTTTCCCTGTGAAACTCGATGATCTCTTTAGCAAACGGAAGGTCCCCATAGTCCAGGAGGCGTACTGCCCCGTGGTTGTCCCTGGCAGGGAGGAGTTTACCGGTATTAAATCTGCTGGGGGCAAAGGGAATGTCAATGACCCCGGCCTGGAAGGCCCGTACTGCCCCTTGGGCCAGGTCCCCCTCACCCAAATCAAAGACCCGGTCCAGAATACTCCCGGTTTCCCGGCGAATTATTTCCATCTCCTGCTCAAGCTCAGGAGTGCTGGCATATTTTTGGTCCTTAAGCATATTGAGGACCTGTTTGGTGGTCTTAATCCCGGCTGCATTAGCTTCCTTGGTCGGGATTCCCACCGCTTCATGGGGGGTCTTCACAATAACTTTGGTGGCCCCGGCCAAAGCAGCAATTGCCGCCCCCCAGGAAATCACCCCGAAGGCCTTGCTCTCATCCTGGGGAAAACCGCCCATCCATTGGTGAAACACCGTGGTAACCATTACTTCAGGGTAGCCCTTTTCAGATAGATATTTTTCGCCTAATTCCTGTAAAGTCCTGATGGCGGCAATGTCCTGAATGAGATTTCCACACTGCCCGTAACCCAGGGTGACACTCTTGACCCCTTGTTCCGCAGCCAGTAGAGCCTCGATGATAGCCACACTGTGGGAAATACAGGGGGGAACCAGTGTCCCGGTCAACGGCCCAAAAGGTTCGCGATTAATCCGTACACCCCTGGACTCGTACTCACCTATCAGGCGGTCAACATACTGCCAGTATAAAATAGTATTTTCCAGGGGCACATCCTTGGAGTAGGGAATATTATAGGAAATCCCCCCACCCTCATAATCGGTAAAGCCCCCGGCAAGAGTAATCTCTGCCAGCAGCCTGGCATCAGGGGTCCCGTGACGGACCTGGACCGGCACACCTACAGCTTCCACCACCTGGCGGCAGGCATCCACCCCGTGGTTAACCGCCGGAAATCCGTTGAGCATGGATCTTCCCAAATTGCGGGATTCGGCAATCCCCGTCTCAGCCTCCCGGTAGCGGTTTTGCCGGGTATAGCTGTCAATGGTGGTGGGCAGAAGGTCCGCTCCCCCCTCATCCTGGAGATAGCGCAGGAGTTCGATATGTTCCGCCACCAGGGCCACCCCCGCCCTGGGCTGAGCAAAGGTCACGCCTTCCTTTTTACCTTGTTCGAGTTTATGTGCAAAAATCTTGCCGGGGGGCAAAGCCTGATGATAGGCTACCGCTTCTTCGAAGTCTACATTGGCGCCGGTAGGCCACCCACCCAGCACCTCTTTCCGCTGGGCCAGAAACCGTTCACTGCTCCAGCGCTTATTCTTGAGCTCCACCCCAAACCCCTCCTAAAGTTCTAATAAGCATTGCTTGGAAATCCGCAAGGCGGTATCCGGTGCGATTTCCCCTAACAGCCCCATTGCCGCCAGAATGTATTCCCGGTCAACCCACATCCTGGGACTCCGGGGCCGTAAACTGGTTGGATTATTCCGGTCAAACCAGGCTGCCTTCAATATCCTGGCAGGCTCCCGGTGATGCACTACCACACCGCCGGTCCCAATCAGGTGCGGAACCGGGGTTAAATCCTTACCGTACTGGACATAGGATGCCCCAAAAGGTGTGTAAACTACTTCCATATTCCCGGCATGACGCTCCATGGCCAGTTCTACAGCCACCCTGGCCATTCCTTCGTCCAACTGCCATTCTTCCTCATCTTTCGGTAGGTAATCCGGTCTGGCCGTCACCCTGGCTAGAAATGCTTCCAGCCTGCCACAGCTTTTATCTCCCAATACCCCGCTGAAGCGGTTAGGGCCTGCAGCCTCACAAAGTGCCCGGGCGCTGTACCTCATGCCCAGGTCACCCTCCACTGTCCGCTTGGCCTGGGGTTCCGGCAGCCCTTTCAGCATTACCCCGGCCTTGGATGGTTCACCCTTCGCCACTGAGTGGACATCAGTGGTAGCACCCCCAATATCCACTAAAACAAGTTCGCCAATTCCCGGCTCCCCCGGTGTGCCCTGGGCCAGGAGCATAGCCGCATTAAGCACCGCAGCAGGAGTGGGCATCAGCACCCCGTCAATGAGCTGTTCGGCTTTGCTCAGCCCCTTAGCGGACACAATTTTCTCCATAAATATCTCCCGGATGGTCATCCGGGCAGGTTCCACATTGAGCTTGTTAAGCTCAGGCATAACATTTTCTGTCACCCGGCAGTCCAGCCCTGCCCCCCGCAGCAAACCGGCAACCTCTTCGGCAGCCACCTTGTTGCCCGCTACCACTATGGGCACTTGCAGACTGGACTGAGCCAGCATCCGGGCATTTTGGACAATCACTTCCCGGTTACCGCCATCTGTCCCACCCGCCAGGAGAACTATATCCGGCTTTAATATCTCCATACGCCGCAGCTCAGAAGCCGTCAACCGGTGGGCAAAAACATCCAGGACTCTGGCCCCCGCTCCCAAGGCAGCGCGCTTGGCAGCCTCTACGGTTAACTCCCTGACCAGGCCTACCGCTACCATCTTTAGTCCACCGGCGGCACTGCTGCAGGCCACTTTATGTTTGGCGGTCAAAGGGTCAAATCCCAGCTTCTGCTGCAAATCTGCACAGGCCTGCTTAAGGCCCTCCATGATATCTGTCTCAACAGTAGTAAACGCCTTAGCGGTACCCATGATTTTTTCATCCCGGAGGTCAACCACAGTAACCTTGGTATAAGTACTCCCGAAATCCACCAACAGGGCCAGCTCCACCATCCATCCCCCGCTTTCCGATGGCCGCATGCTATCAGGCACCTTAAACCATTTACGTCTTATGCCTGTCAATCAGTGCAAGTCCCTGGCTAAATCCCTGATTAACACATCCGGAAGAGTCCCCGGGGGATAAACCCGGTCAAATCCCATTTCCTTATAATGCTCTTCCACAACAGCAAAGTCCTGTTTACCTACCACCAGATTTCCGCCCACATACAGTGGGACATCATCCAAACCGGCTTCCACACACTTTTCTTTAAGCCCCCGGCAGTCCAGTTCACCGTGTCCGTACAGTGAGCTTACCAAAATGGCTTGGGCATCTGTTTCCATAGCCGCATTGATAAACTCTTCCTGAGTTGCCAGCACCCCAATGTTTACTACACTGAAACCTGCCTCAGTCAAGGCATAATCCAGGATACGGTTACCAACCGCATGGACATCTGCTCCGATTACTCCTAAAACTAAAGTCTTCTTCTGCACGGCTCGCCCTCCTTGTTCGCACTATCTGCAGAATCAGGTGTTTACAGCGCTTACTTTTCCTTAAGCTCCAGCAGCGCTGTCTTGATTACATTTACCGAACCCATGTCAGGCAGGAAGCGAAATTCTACAACCTCTATTTCTCCACCGGTCAGGGCCTCTATTTCTTTACGCCGGTTCTGGGAGACAATTACCGCCTCGGCTCCCGTCAGGGTTTGTTTTAAGTCTTCCTCTGCTTTGCTGATAGTTGGTGCAAATTCCAGATGGGTTATACCGGCCTGCCAGAGACAATTTTTGATTTTTGTTACGAAAGTATCAGATAGACAAATAATAGCTAATTTACTTCCCCGGGCAAATCTTGCTATTCTTACTATAGTTTCTAGCTGGGGGTTAAGAGCTATTCCCAAAATTGTTTTTTTCTTATCGGCTATTAATTCTTTTACTTCCTGAAGATGAAAGAAGGTCGAAACTACCATATCCACCCCGGCCAGGAATTGATTAGTTTTAGGGGGGTTTCTGCGGAAGTCATCCAACAGGACCGGGATTAAGGCAACCCCGGGACCTAGGTGGAGTTCCCGGCAAAAGTAATCCAACTGTTCCCGGTTGCACTCCACAAAAGCCACTTTAACCCTGCTCAGGAAGTCTTTCTTCTCCCGCACCCGGGCATGAATAATCACTTCAAATTCATCGATGGTAAACCCCAATTCAGTGGCTTCCTCCATAGCCACGTCAATTAGCCGCAGCAGCCGCTCCTTTCGCCCTTCCTGGCGCAGTACGGCGTCAGAGTCGGCCACAAAAGTACCCCGCCCTTGGGAGGACAAGAGAATCCCCTCCCCTTCCAGTTCCTTATAAGCGGTACTTACTGTGTTACGGCTAATGTTTAAGACTTCCGCCATTTCCCGTTCGGTAGGTATTTTTCGTCCGGCCTCCCATTGGCCTGTCTCAATCAGACGCTTAATCTGTTCTTTTAACTGCAGGTAAATGGGAATACCGTTTTTGCGGTTCAGGTCAATGGGCATTTCTTTCAATCTCAATCACCCCACGGAATTCTCTTCATTCCTAGGAAACAAAAGTCCTGGCACTATGGCTCAGTCCTTAGTGGCCCAGTCCTTAGTTCCATTTCTGTTTTCCCTA
>JAJZTU010000073.1 GCA_021848765.1 Bacillota bacterium | reverse complement strand
CCGGAATAATCCGGTTTAAATATCCTTATCTTTGCGCATCCTTTGCTTTTCATCGTGTTTACGGTACCTGATATCCGTAGCCACAGCCAACCTCCGGATTTGGCACATCTGAACCAATCTGGAGGTAGTTCTTTCACCGATATAATCCTCCAGTTCCTGAGGGCTTAAGTTGGTAGTAACTACCGTACGCCGGTGATGGTTCAGGCGATAATTTATGATACTATATAACCGGTTCCTGGCCCAATCAGTATAGTTATGCGCTCCCAGGTCATCCAGGATAAGGATTTCCACAGTCCTGGCCATTTCCATCAGATGGTGTTCGGTTACATCTCCACTTGTCCGGTTTTGGTCATACGTAGCTTTGATTTCATCCAGGAGATCAGGGACTACAATGAACAAGACCTCCCGGCCGCCCTCCATTAAGGCATTGGCAATACTGCTGGCCAAAAAAGTCTTACCACAGCCTACCGGACCGGTATATAATAATCCATCTCCATGGACGTTGTCCAGAGCTTCCCTGACAAAATTCCGGGCAGCTGCCAAAGCCTGGTTGGCCAAATCCCGGAAAGACAATCCTGTGATTCCATCCACTTTGTCCTGGGTATAATACCTGAGCTGAAATTTATCCAGGCTATGCTGCAGCATCTCCCTGCTCACCAGAGCATTTTTAAACCGCCTGAGCAAGGCCTTTTGCCGCATACAAGCACAGGGTTTAGCAAAGTCTCCCTCTACTATAATGCCACGATCTTCACAGGTTATGCAATTATAATCCTTTGAGCTTTCTTCCGGATACTCAGGCCTATCCTTCTGGCTCCGGGCTATTTGCTGTATTTTAGCTGACAACAGCGATCCAATGTGTTTCATGCGCTCCCACCCATATTACCCCAGTGAAGTAACCGGAATTTATCATCGTGTTTCTCTTCACTCTTTTCTGCGGCCTTTTTGGCTTTTGGAGCCTTAACAACCTTCTGAAAACGGCCTGATTCATAATCCTGAACCGCTTCTAAAGTTGCCAGGTTCAGTTTTTGCCATTCCAGAAGAATTTTATCGACATATTTTAAGTTTTGAACTCCCATGAGTATAGCCCTGCGTAAAGCCTCCAAAATTAAAGCAGGGGCAATCTCCGATTCAATTACCCAAAAACGTATTTGATCAACCTCGACAGGGGAAAGCAGCCTGCCGAATTGCCGCTCAAAGTCCTTGCACACTTTGGTGAGTTCGACTGACCTATCGTTTTGCAAGTGCTGCTGAATCTCCAACAGGGCTTGTTGTTTTTCTACGGCCCATAAACAAGACAGTTCTTCCATGAGAGGCGCCAGAGAATAGCTGTCCCTAATCTCGTCAAGTTCCTGTACATAACGCTTGTCAATGTGCAAAAACCGTTTTTCAAATAACAACGCAAGCATCTCTTTAATTTCCTCACAAGAGGCGGTCATTAATTGACTGAGTTTTTCCGGAGTGGGGTAGAAGTCCCTTTCTGAATTTCGCAAAAAGAGAATCTGAATGAACAGAACTACCTCCCGGTCTGAAACGCCTAATTGTTTATAATACTTTAACAGTAAATTCGGAACTACTGTGGATCCCTCACAAATAAGATCCGCTCCAAATCTGGCTGTTATATTATCGACCGGGAATTCTTTTCCTGGCACGGGTACCTTCCACCTTCCCTAACCGCTTACAGTTTATTATACCATTAGACCCTGAAATTGGTATAGTAGCAGCTATAACAAAACTTTAGTGATAAACACCGTCTTTTCTTGGTACAGGTCCATTTGATGATAATACTTCAGCTTTTGGTTATTCTTGTCATAGCAGATCTTTACAATAGGCCTGGAAGAAATATTTTTAGCGACATTAACCACAATACCAACTTCGCCGGTAGACAGCTTGACAACACTTCCCAGTGGGTAGATGGCAACATTGTAGATAAAAGCCCTTACTATCCGGGCATCAAAATACATATCCCCGGCCCCGTACAGGTATTCGATAGCCTCATGGGGAAGGTACCTGGTAGCGGCCAGAGGACCGGTTAAACTATCGTATACATCAGCAATATTTACAATCCGGGATAAAAGATCAATCTTTTCTCCAGCCAGCTTGGTAGGATAGCCTCCCCCATCCCACCGCTCATGATGATACAGGGCTACTTTAGCCACAGGCGCCTCAAATCCTTTTTCCCTAAGTAGACGGTAACCGGCGTTAGTATGCTCCTGATAGGCTTGCTGTTCTTTTTCTGACAGGTTGCTAAGGTCACCCCTGACTTCCGGCGGAAGTAAAATTTTACCTACGTCATGCACCAGTGCGCCGGTGCCCAGATAAGCCATAAGGTTATCCGGAAGGTCCAGCCCCGCTCCTATTAACAGAGAAAAAATACAAACATTGATACTATGTTCCAGAGTGGATTCATCAATAGTCCGCAAGTCCAACAAAAAGTCGGAAACCTTGGGATCACCGATTATTTCCGCCAAGCTCTTGTTTAATCGCTCATACCTTGCTCTAACCCCGGTATCGCTTTCAGGGTATAACTCATAGGGTAAATAGGAGTGAATTTTGTTCTGGGCAGTGGCTAACACCCTGCTCACCAGGACCTCACCCGGATCAGCCTCAATGGTGTTTTCATCATAGATATATACATAGCGTCTTCCCATTTCCTGCAGGTGTTTAATTATTGACCCGGCGAGCGCTGTCCCTTCTGCAACCAGAATACTTCCGTTCTGGGCAAAAATACTTTCCGCCAGCATCATTCCTTGCTTGAGGTCAGTTACTAAGGTTTTGTTCACTTCTGTCCCCCACTTCCCTGACATAGTCCAATCTGATACATTATTCGACACAAATGAACATATTCCTTTCGCTAAGGCTGGGGTTGGGACATAAGTTATTAACTACCTTGAATACAGTTCGTGGTTGGTCTGCGTTGGTCGAAGCTGGTTGGTGAGCAGTCAAATTCTCTCAAGATATCTTCTGCCTGTTCAATGCCTTGGCCAAGTTCCCGCAGCCGGTGGGCATCGGAACCGGTGGTAAAAATGCGGATGCCTTTTTCCCAGGCTAATCTAACTATTTCTTTACTTGGGTAGAACTCGTCTTGTCCTTGTTTGATACTGGAGGTATTAATTTCTAATCCTAAGCCCCTTTTGGCCATGGACTCCAGGATGGGCTCCACATAGCCCTGGTAGGCTCTGTAGGCTTGTTCTCCAAAATATTTGGCGCCATGACGCCTGTATAGATCAAGGTGGGCTACAACATCAAACAAGCCGCTTTCCACTCCCCGGACCAAAGTTTTATAGTATTTGGTTACCACATCATCCAAGTTGGTCCCGGGCAGATACTCGCTGCTTTCTTGAGCCGAAGAAATTGCGACATGGTCTATACAGTGTACCGAGCCTAAAACCAGGTCAAAGGGATAAGCCTCAACAACCTTTGCTATGGCTTCCTCCAAGCCCACGTCATACCCTACTTCCAGACCAAGTTTTATGGCAATACCCTCTTTGGAATATCGTTCCTGAAGTTGTCTGCCTTCACGGAAGTATTCGTCCAGCCAGCTCTCTCCAATATGCACCACTTTGCCGCCCAGGCGGGCAAACCAGTCAATTTGCTCACGGACAGGGTCAAACTCATAGTGAGGGGTAAAGCAGATTTCCTTGAGCCCCAATTCAAGACCCCGCTTACAGTACTCCTCCATGGAAAAATCCTCTGCATCTATGCTGTAATTGGGATGAATATGATAATCAAGCACGGTTATTCTCCTCCTGTTGTCCCTTGTTCTCCCACAGTCTCCCATAGAAACGAGAAAGACGACAGCATCATTTTTGGACGTCTGTCGCCTTGGTCCGAAACTCCCGACTGATATTAAGATACCACTCCGATTGCCGTAATCAATTGGTTTTCAATTATATCCACATCTTGTAAGCAGCGTTCGGTTATGGTGGGATCTTCAATGGTGCGCAGAATATCTTTGGTTTCCTCCAAGTAGTGCTGAAGAATTCTGACCAGTAAACCGGTCAATTCAGCATCCTCACACTCGATTCTAAATTGATCCCCTTCAAAAGGTTTTTTTACTGCCGGGTTGATGATTTCTCTGATGACATTCATTTCCAGCTTAATGGTCTCAATTTCCACCTCATCCCGGCTGCAATTAAGTACCCTATCTGCAGCCTGAAGATAGTGCCAAACAGCGCTGGACAATATGTACGGCAAGTGCTCCATCGATTTGTTGTAATAGATGCGCATTGATTTCACCTCACCTGGTTAAATTTCTACCTTATAATACTTATTCGCGCGAAACTAAAAAATCTCCTGCTGACCAGTATAAGGTTACCCCAAAAGTGGCCCAAATAATCAGTGAAAAACCTAAGTCTTTTGTATTTCTATTGATGCTGACTTGTTACAAAAAGGTTTTATACAACCATTCAATAATCATAATAATCAAAAATGGTATCCAGGATAAAGCTAATATAAACCAAACTCTGTTTTTTCTTCTTTTCGTGTATTTATCTTCTCTAGCCAATTCTCCCGCTGTCTCCTGAATCTCCTTATAATCAAACGTATTTATGATTCTACTGAAGAAAGTCTAAAAAACAACAGCCTTCTTCTCTGCTGACCGATTTTTCAATAAGCCATTTACCATTTTATAGATATCGTGTGTCTCAAATGTCCGGTATCCCGTTGAAAAACGGCTACCCAAACTTAAAACAAAGGGAAATCAACTCCTGTTTTCCAGTTATTTCCTCTATGTGGTCGCAATTATCCCTTGTCGTGCCTGTAATCGTTTTTTGAACTTCTGACGTGTATCTCCCTGGAGGAACCGCACGATCTGATGGAAGTTATGAGCAATTGTTTTTAACCCCATGACCAGGTTACAACGAACTAAACCGCGAACTTTGAGTTTACCGGCTCCCCTCGCTCGTTTAAAGGCAGAGTTTGTTCCTTCGATGGCGGCCCTTTTACTGCCGTTTTCCTTACGCTCCTCAGAATTTTGGAGGGCTAGACGGGTATTTTCGGCGATAAGAGTTTTCTGACTGACCCGCAAGACGGTGTCTTTCTTTTGGAACTTGACCGGGCATTGGTCTTTCAAGGGACATTGAGTACATGTGCTTAAATCAAAGTGCGCACTCAAGATACCTCCATCTGGTTTAAAGTTGCTCCGCAAGGGCTCCTGCCCTTGCGGACAGCTCAAGATCGTTTTAAAGTGGTCAATCCTGAAAACGTTGTAAGGCAGTTTATCCGACGGCGCGTTTCGACCGGTCATGTCGGTGTAGTGGAGCTTAACTCCAAGACCTTCCGCTTGCTGGACGACCTCGCTTCCATAAAAGCCTCCGTCGAGATAAAGATATTTTACTGGAGTTGTTTCTTGAAGTTCCGGAAGAACCTTTTGGATCAACTCAACATCACTCGTGCTGTTTGGTTCCAGTTGATAATGGGTAATAATTTGTACTGGGTTGTCTTCAGCGCACGTCTCGGTAAGGTTAACCACATAGCCAACATGACTCTTGCCAGCCTTTTTCCGGTAAGTTGCCTCCGCGTCATAAGCGGACTGCAGTGAATTCGCTGCGATAGCTTTGTCATCTTTGGCTAGCCACACCTTGCGTTCATCATTAAAAATCGCTTGTTCGTCGAGAAATTGCTCGAGCAACTGAATATCCGGATGGATACTGAGTTCTGGATTCTCCTTCACGAGTTCGATCAGATCAGCGCTTAAATTTAGAAGCTTTTCCAGCCGTGAAAAGGCTTCCGAATCTTTCAGTTTATAAAGGAGTTTGGTTTTGTAGTTGGGTACTAAAAACTCCTTTAGGGCAGAACTCAGGATTTCAGGAGGGCAGGCTTTAATTCCTTGAACTAAAACATCATATGCCAGAGCAAGCCGTCCAGCCCGTTTGATATTGGACATGATTTGAGATGAATCCATTCTCTGTTCGTCGGTATTTAACTGGGCTACTTCAATGAAGTGCTGTACGAGTTTTTCAAACTGTTGAAAGATCGCATCGCTTTCCTGGGGGTGATCCAGCGTGTAGTTATAGAGCCTGGCCCGAAAATCATAGAACGTCCGGGGTGCAAAGTAAAGTTCACCTATGCTTCGCAAGCCCAATGCATAGGATATCTGATAGTTATAGGCATACTCATCAAAGAGAACCTCGTCGACATAGCCTCTTAAGTGCTTAATTATATCGAGGCTTGCAAAGATATTAACGGGAAAATTAGGCTGACCATTATCACTGGAGTAAAGGGGAGCGAACAGCTTTTCGTCGATTTGAGAAAACACATGCTGATAAAATAATCCGGCCCAGCTCTTTTCCAGTCTCTCTTTCAAACGGGAGTCCATGCCACTTAAACTACTAAAGATGTCCATTTGCATATGAACCTTATTTTCTCTAAACATTTCAGAAACCACCCCAATCAACGATCTCATCGAACTATGTCGTGATATCTCAGAATATCTTCTTGATACTTCATATTTCGACACATGTTGGTTAAAATCCTGCTATGAGGTGAAAAAACAGGGGGTTTCTGCAGTGGAATCATTCTATGAACTAAAATTACAATGCTTTTCTACGCATATTCTTTTTCGTCCAACACTGTTTTCAGTAAAATAAGCTCATTCTCCAGAGCCTTTTGCTTCCTGCCAATCCACAGGGAATACCCAAAAATAAGTGTCCAAATGACCGCATAGGCAGCAAACAGGTAATTCATCGTAAAACAGCCTCCTTTATCCGTTGTATTTGGTTATCTATTCTAGCTACAGCTACCCGCGTAGTTAACAAGTAAAGGTACAGGAGGGTAAAAGCAACCAAACTAACTAACAGAGTGGTGAGCATTTTACTGGACATAGCAAAGCCTGAACCATCCACTACCACAGGATGGATGGTGCGCCACCACCGAATGGAAAACCAGACGATTGGTACATCGATAAAGCCGATTATGCCAAAGATGGCAGAAAACCGCATGCGTTTCTCCGGTTCTGGAAAGGAAGTACGGACCATCAGGTAGGCCAGGTAAATAAACCACAGTACTAAAGTGGTAGTCAGCCTGGGGTCCCAAGTCCACCAGGCATTCCAGGTTGGTCGGGCCCAGATAGGTCCGGTAATTAAAACTATAGTGGTAAATAATACTCCAATCTCCGCCGAAGAGGCACCGTAAAGATCCCACTTTTCAGCTCTGGTAACCAAATAGGCTACTCCACACAGGAAAACTATCAAAAAGGCAAAAAAACCAACCCAAGCTGCAGCCACATGAAAATAGAAGATTTTCTGCACAGGTCCCATGACTTTTTCATTGGGTACCCACATGAACACTAAATAGGTTGCTGCCAAAACAGATAGGTAAGTCAACCAGGTCAGTGCTTTCTTGGCCATTTTACACCTCCAGAACATAATCAAATAAAAACCAGGAAACAACGGTAAAGATCAGGTCAAAGGAACAAATAATGCCCAACCAATTGGACCAGGAAGCAAAATCCCCTCCTCCAAGAATAAGTCCTGTAGCTTTTACGGCTGCTATTAACAAGGGGATGAGCAAAGGGAACAAGATAACAGGTAAGAGAAGTTCACTGTTTTTGGTGTTCATGGCCAGGGCGGATAGAAAAGTACCTATGGCGATGAAGCCCCAAGTTCCCAGGGCAATCACCAAAACTAACCAGCCTAAAGACCCCTGTAGCCGATAATCAAACAATAAAAATAGAATTGGCAGGGAAATTAGCTCTATAATCAGCATAAAAATTAGGTTACTGAACAGTTTTCCCAAGTAAACAACTCCAGGATCAGGTGTACACAACAGCAAGCCCATAAAACAGTCATTAGATTTTTCCCCCTGGAAGCTACGGTTTAGCCCCAAAATCCCGGCAAAACACAGGGCTACCCAGATGACACCGGGAAAAACCTTTTTTACTGTATCTGCTTCCGGATCAAAAGCAAAGCTGAAAATAACTGTAGTCAATAAGGCAAAAATCAACATGCTGTTCAGCATTTCTTTGGACCGGAATTCGGAAGCCAGATCTTTCCAAACCAATACCCTAATCTGGTTATAATAGCTCATGATGTTTTCACCCCGGTCTTTTCGCAATACAAGTCTCTTAGCCCGGTTATAGTTAACTCCTTGGTCTCCCCTGTATAGACCAGGCCGCCCTTATTCAATACCAACACCCGGTCACTAAAGGCCAAACCTTCCTCAAAACTGTGGGTAACCATGATCAGAGTGGTTCCCTTCGTCTTGGCTTGGCCGATTAGGTTATTGAGCAGCCCGATGCCCTGCTGGTCCAGTCCTGTAAAAGGCTCATCCAGAAATAACAGGGGAGGATTATGCAGAATAGCCCTGGCCAGGGCTAGCCTCTGCTGCATTCCCCGGGAAAAATTACGGACCTGTTCATTAGCAGACAGTAAAAGCCCTACCTCCTTGAGTAACTGCGAGACCCGCTGGTCCAAATCATTTAACCCCAGCATTTTACCATAAAAGAGCAGGTTCTCTCTGGCGGTAAGATTATCGTAGAGTAGGCTCTGATGAGAAATAAGGCCAATATTGCCCCTCACCTGCTCTGGACTTTTCCAGGCATCCTTACCATCGAGATAGACAATCCCTGCCGAGGGTTTCATCAGAGTGGCCAGAATTTTTAGCAGGGTGCTTTTCCCGGCACCATTTGGCCCTAAAATCGCTACACACTCACCCGCCCGTATTTCCAGATTAATACCCTGGAGGATAGTTTTGGGGCCAACCTGTTTGACAATTCCCTTTGCCTTTAACAATTATTGACCCCCTTCCTTCCAATCCTTGAGTTCTATCAGCCGTTCTTCTACCAAGTCTATTTGCCCCCGATAAGTTAGGGACTTTTGGGCATATTCTGCCTGGCTCACTTCTCCCCTGTGTAGTTTGGCTTCCAGGTTAGCTAATTTACCTTGCAGTCGTTTTTTCCGTTCCTCCAGGCCACTTAGTACTCCCTGCTCTATTTCCGGCAACCCGCTATCCCGCTGCTTCCTGTGCAACCGGTACCCCACCCCGGTCATAGTTCCACCTACTAGCAGCAGTGCCAGCAGTGTCCAGAGATGGGGCTCCTGCTGACCCAGGGGCGACCGCTGCCACCGCTGGATATGACCCGCACTGTGGAACTTAACCTGGTCTGGCGGGTAACTGGTGATAGGCTGGTTAACCCCTTGTTGAGGAGATACCGCTGCTGCCCAGGCCAGGGAGCCAGAAGACAGCCCGCTCAAGCAAATAAACCCTACGCAGATAATTACCCAGACCTGAAAAGGTCTAGTAACCATCACTTGCACCCCCTCTACTTACCCTTCTCTTCTTCCTCATATTTGGATGGGCATTTTACTTTTAGTTTATCCGCTTGGAACTCTCCCGGCCGGACAAACTTTCCTTCCACAATTACCGGATAGCCAGCATCGAAATTATCTGGCTTAATATCTTTATACTCTACTTTGATCATGTTCTTTTTGTCATCTAGAATATTAAAGACCAACAACGGACCAGCGGTATTATAGGTTACACTTTTTGGATCCACTTTACCTTCCATTTGAATAAACTTGTCCTGATCAGACTGGTAGGTGGTCAGGGCTTCTTCAATAGTAAGATAAACTCCCATCCCGCCATTAGCTTGAAAACCCTGGACAAACAGCAACCCAATGGCCACGATTACCACACCTATGCAGAGGGCCATTTTGGTTTTTTTAGTCATCTTCTTCCACCTCATCAGGCTGACTGTACCTTAGCCTTGCTCCCCTTCCGGACCGAAGGTTTAGCATCCGCTCTGCATCCTCATCAAGGGTCTTGTCCTCGGCTTCTAATACAGCTAAAGCCTTGCTCTGATAACCTTCCTTCAGTTCCAGGTAGTCCTCATCACTGAGTTTCTTCATTTGATAATCAAACTCTATTTCCCCTAAAGCGGAAAAGACCACTTCCCTGGTGTCAACCTGATCATCCATACTCTCCAGAAGGTATTCTCCCCCCCGGCCTTTCCCCAGAAAGGGGAATCCGATAAATGCAGCGGCAACCACTACCATGAGCAGGTTTACTACTATTTCCATTTCCAAACCCCCTTTACAGGTATTTGCGAATTTCCTCTTGAAGCCTGTCCTCATCTACTTCGTCCAGTACCACGCTGTCTCCCAGAAACCTTTGTCTACCCCGATGGTTTCTGGCCCATCTGGTAACTACGAAGTAAACTAGCAGTGTACCGGCAATTGTGGCCACTGGTGGAATTAGCCAAGCCATAAGATTAAATCCTGATTTGCTGGGTACTGTCAGGATAATATCCCCGTATTTGGCCACATAGCCTGCTAAAATCTGGTCTTTAGTCTGGCCTGCTGCCAGTTTAGCCTTAATATCCGCCTTGGCTTGTTCAGCAGTACTGTCTCCGCAAGCCGCCACCGTCATCCGGTCATCCAGACAGGCCGGACAAATCAGGCTCTCGGTAATGTCATCATAGAGGGAAGCTGCGGCTGTCCCAGGCCAGATGAACAAGCTCAAAGCGATTAGTAGTAAGATTACTTGTTTAGACCTCATCCATAATCAGCTCCTTCCCAGGTACTTAGCCCCTACCCCACTGCCTTTACCGGGCCAGAGCGCGAATAATGTTCCGGCCATTAACACATATCCCCCTGCCCAAAGCCATTTAACCAGAGGGTTAATATTTACCTTAAAAGAAGTGGAGTAATCCTGCTCCCATCCTGCTAAAGTAAGGTAAAAATCTTCCGCCCAGGTACTGCTAATGGCTGGTTCTGTGGAAGGCTGTTCCGTGGTCGGGTAGTATACCTTTTCCGGTCTTACGGCTACCGGAGGTTGGCCATTTTTACTCACGTTAACATCAGCATAGACCACAGTTGTGTTCCGCTTGGTTATTTGCTGCATCCCGATGTAAGTAACATTATAGCCTGCTACCTGGAAGGACTGACCGGGTTTGATGGTTTTGGTAATCTCCTGGTTGTAGATATTTGAACCGGCAATCCCTACAATCATCATGACCAGACCCAGATGGACAATGTATCCCCCATACCGGCGACGGTTGCGGGTGAGCAGCCGGAAAGTACTGACTGGCAGGCCTTCACCTGTAATCCTCCAGCGGACCAGGATACCCTTGACCACATCCTGGAGTATAGCTGTAGTAACAAATACGGCAATGGAGTAAGCTGCTACCGCATAAGGCTTGCTAATTCCCAAAATCAAGAGGACAACAATAGTTGCCAAGCCAGTAGATAAAGGGATAACAAAATTAGCCAGCAGATTCTTCAGATTGGCTTTCCGCCAGGCTATCAGAGGGCAGATACCCATCAACAGCATAAAAGCAAGGCCCAGGGGTGCATTGATCGCATTAAAAAAGGGAGGGCCCACGGTAATTTTGTTCCCCGTTACTGCTTCAGAGATGATGGGGAAAATGGTTCCCCAAAAGACAGCAAAGGCGGAACCCACCAGTAACAGGTTATTAAGCAGGAAGCTGCTTTCCTTGGAAATAATCCCCTCAAATTCATTACCCTGTTTTAACAAATTCAGCCGATCCGCTACCAGATACAGGGATCCGGTCATCACCAGTGTGATAAAAATCAGGAATAAGGTACCCAGGCTGGAACTGCCAAAAGCATGCACCGATGCCACTACCCCGCTACGTACCAGGAAGGTTCCGAACAAGGTGAGTCCAAAGGTGATAATAATCAGCAACATATTCCAAATCTTTAACATGTTTTTACGTTCCTGAACCATTACGGAATGGAGAAAAGCCGATCCGGTCAGCCAGGGCATCAGGGAAGCGTTTTCCACCGGATCCCAGGCCCAGTATCCCCCCCAGCCCAATTCCACATAAGCCCACTGGGCGCCGGTAAGGTTGCCTAAGCTTAAAAACAGCCAGGAGATAATGGTCCAGCGACGGGTAACTTTAATCCACCGGTCATCAGTCCGTTTACTAATTAAGGCAGCGATAGCATAAGCAAATGGAATGGTAAAGCCTACATAACCGAGATACAAGGTTAAGGGGTGCACCACCATGCCCGGGTTTTGGAGCATGGGATTAAGTCCGCCCCCCTCCGACACTAGCCCGGGGAGTTTGGCAAAAGGGTTAGAGTTATATATAAGCACGAACAGGAAAAACATGCTTACTGCCATGAGTACTGCGCCCACATAGGGTTCTAAATCCCGATACTTTTTCCCAAATACTACTACTGCTGCAAACACGGTAAGTAACCAGGCCCACAGGAGCAGGGAGCCATTGTTCCCCGCCCAAAAGGCAGAAAACTTATAAAACATGGGTAAATCAGTACTGGTATACGTGGCCACATACTCTACTGAGAAGTCACTGATCATTAAGAGGTAAATTAAGATGACCGAGGCAATAGTTGTAAACAGGGCTGTGGCCAACACACCGCCGGTGGCACTGGCCAGAAAATCCCCTCTGTGATATTTTATACCCAAAATATAAGCCGCTATGGTATAGGCACTCAAAAGGAGCGCTAACACCAGGGCAAAATAGCCAATATTCGCCATTAGTTATCCTC
>JAJZTU010000072.1 GCA_021848765.1 Bacillota bacterium | reverse complement strand
GGTCGGGAATGCTGGAAGGACCCCAGACAGGTAACCTGGAAAATGCGCTGGATGCTTGCTGCCCGTTGTGGTTTAGCTGAGCAAAGATTTTCCCGCCGTGACGGTGGACTTCATAGGTAATCTGCCTGTATCCCGGTATTACTCTGGGGTCAAAAGCATCGATGAGTTTTTCATAAGCCAAGTCGGTCGGGTGCACCGACTGCTCCTCGGTTATGATTAATCCTGCTCCTCCCCGTGCCCTTTCCCCGTAATAATAGGCATGGCGGGAAGTAGGCAGGTTATGTACTGCATGGTTGGTAAGGTGGGCCGGAAAAACTATCCGGTTCTTAAGTGTTACCGGCCCGACGCGGACCGGGGAGAAAAGATACCGGTATTCTGCATTCAAATTTCAACAACCCCTTTGCTAGATACTTCTGCCTGCCAGATACCCTTCTCTCACCGCCGGTCCAATACCCCTGGGCGCCAGGCAATCCCCCACCCGGTAAATTTCTTTGACTTCACCTTTTAGAGACAGGTACAGACTGTCATTAGGCTTGGGCCAGCAGTTGTAAACAAAGGTATCGATCCCGGTCAGGGTCAGAGTCTTGCCGCTGAACCTGTTTTCGATGACTGCCTGCCTAGCGTTGATTTCTTTAACCTTCGCACTGGTATGAATTTCTGTTGGCCCGGACATCAAATGCCGGTTCAATACAGAAAGCTCCATTGTGCCGGCCAGTTTGTTCCCCGCGAATAGGTCCGGGGTAACAAAATACATTTTGTTTCCCGCTCCCAGAAGCTTTTCCACTGCCCTGAGCATCAGCTGGTCACCGATCTCATCCCAAAACAAGATGGTTTGCCCCGTATCAACGGGATTTTTAACCACATCCCGGGCCGGCTTCTTTGGGCAACCTTCCACAGGCAGAACGGGTTCAACCGTTTTTGAACCGGTTGCCAGGACAAGCACATCAATTCCTTCAGCCAGGACATCCTCCGGCTTACAATGCTTACCGGTGACTACTTGGACCTTTTCCGCGGCCAGTTCCTTTTTCCATGTTTCCAGAACTGCGTAGACCTCACCGGTGGCAGCACTTGCTGCCAGCTCACCACCCAAAGCAGTCTCGAACTCCCAAAGGGTAACCCGGTGTCCGCGGATGGCCGCAACCCTGGCCGCTTCCATACCGGCCGGACCGCCACCCACAACAAGAACCTTTTTGGGTACGGGGACCTGCTCTATTTTTACTAGCCCTTCTTTAGACTCTACCCCGGCCAACGGGTTCAGGATACAGGAGAGGGGTTTTCCCATGCTGCGGCGGACCTGACAGCCCTGGTTACAGGAAAGACATTCCCGCACCCGCTCATCCTCAGCAGTTGTCAGTTTGGCAGGGAGCTCGGGGTCACAGATGAGCGCCCTGTTCATATACACTCCGTCGATTAACCCTTCCCTGATAATCCTGGCCGCGTATTCCGGCCGGTGAATCCGTCCTTCCGCAAAAACCGGTAACTCAACTGCTGCTTTAATCCTGGCGGCGGCATCCACCGCAAGGCCCGGTTCGCTATAATGAGTAGCCATGGAAAGATGCAGTGAATAGAGACTGCCTACCGAAACGTTAATGTAATCCAGGACCTTTAATTTTTCCAGTTCCCGGGCAATTGCCACTGCATCTTGCGGAGTCAGTCCACCCCAGGGTGCAAACTCGTCGCCGCAAAGCCTGACGCCCAGCAGCCGGTCTTTTCCCAGCACCTCCCGGACGGCTTGAAGAATTTCTATACAAAAACGCAACCGGTTAGCCAGGTCACCGCCGTAATTGTCTGCTCTGTGGTTGGTCAAAGGTGACATGAATTGCCTGACCAGAGAGAATTGGGCAGCGTTTATCTCAACCCCGTCAAGCCCGCCTTCAACCACATGACCTGCTACCTTGGCAAACCCGTCCACAACCTCCCTGATATCGCTTTCTTCCATGGCCTTCGGGACTTCCCGGGAGACCACATCAGGAACCGCACTGGGGGCCCATAGTTCGCGCATGGCCGTACTGCCTTCGGACTGCATACCACTGTGGTTGAACTGGGCCAGAACCACAGTCCCGTACTGGTGAATTGCCAGGGCAACCTGGCGGTATCCCGCAATGATATCCTCTACATAGCCAAAGAGGGCTTTTTCATAGGGCAGGTCGGACGGATGGACCAGTTGTTCTTCCAGAACGATCATCCCGGCTCCGCCCTTAGCCCGCTCACGGTAATAGGCAACATGCTGGTCAGTAAGTTTGTTGTTTTTAGCAAAATTAGTCGGATGGGAACCGAAAACTATCCGGTTCGGCAGTTCCAAGCTTCCGACGCTTATTTTAGACATAAGTTTTTCATACTGAGACTTTACCATTATTTTCTCCCCTTACACATTCAGGGTCAGCCCTGTTCCAGTTGCCATATGCCAGAAAAGAGGCACCCCGGCAGCCGCCGCGGCAGTTTTGGTAAGTTGGGCAAGCTGTACAGGCCTCCGGTTTAGCGGTTCGCAGCCGGGTGAACAATTTAGCTTCTTGCCAAAGTTCTGACAATGGCTTTTCCCTGATATTGCCGGCGACCATGGTGGAATGGATTGTAAACGGACATGGAAAAACAAAACCTTGCGGGTCTACGGAACAGGTCAACCTACCCGCCCCGCAATAGCTCAGTCCTGGCAAGGGCGCCCCCAGTGAGGACAGAAAGAAGAATGAATCCCCTGTTTTGACTTCCGGATGTTTTTTTAGCCAGTGGTAAAGCTTCAGGTACTGTTCCCGGGAGGGAGCCAGTTCCTGCCACTTGTCCTGGGCGCGGCCGGAGGGACGCAACCTGGATAACCTCAAGCCGGCCCCATAGGATGTTGCCAGTTCGAGCATTTCATTTAACCCGGCTACTGTTGATCCTGTCACCACACAATTCACTGCCACTTCCACATTCCTCTCCCGCAGGAGCCGGATTGCATTCACTGCTTTATGAAAAGTCCCCACTCCGCGGACAGGATCGTTAATTGCCGGCTGCCAGCCATCCAGACTGACCTGCACCCGCAGTCCCCGTTTGGCTACCCCGGTGGCCACAACACTGTCAATGAGGGTTCCGTTGGTACTGAATTGAACATAAATACCTTTGGCGGCAGCATAGTCCATAATTTCAAAGAAGTAGGTGTGCAGCAGGGGTTCCCCGCCCCCCACATTAATGTAGAACACCTTCATGTCTGCCAGGTCGTCCAGGAAATCCCGGATTTCGTCCATTTCCAATTCATTAAGGCTTTCATCTCGGCTGTCAGCCAGGCAGTGGATACAGCGCAGGTTACATCTGCCCGTGAGCTGCCAGGTCAGACAGATGGGCGCCCAAAGTCGCGTGTTCTCAATGTTCCAGTTCATAAACCAGTCCCAACTCCTCCAGGTAACCCAGGAGCTTCAGGATGTGCTCCCCTGCTGCCTGCTGATTTGGCAAATCCGCCCCGGCCTTTGCTGCGATGTCACGTACTTTTCCGGTCCCCGCCCCGTACAGGAGGTCGACAGCCAGATGAGAGTTTAGAATATAGAGCCGGTCGTCACTGCGCCGGTACACAATACCGCCAAAATCTTCGTACCGGAACCTGATCCCTGCTTGCACCGCATAACGGCTATCCAGATTCACAATTCAGCACCCTCTTCCGCTTAGGTACTGGACCAACCACCGTCGACCAGCAGGTTATGCCCGGTCACGTACCGGGAATCATCCGAGGCCAGCCATAAAGCGGCAGCAGCGGTAGCTTCCGGCGGAATCAACTGACAGATGAGATGGCCTGAGGTCAGTTCCTTGGCCGCTTCTTCGTGTTCCATGCCCATCTCCTCAGCCAGACCGACGACCATGCCGGTGTCACAAGTACCGGGACTGATGCTGTTGACCCGGATTTTATAAGGAGCAAGCTCCTGGGCCAACGTCTTGGTAAGGCCGATTACACCCCATTTGGCACAGGTGTAATGGATGGCAAACGGCAGGCCTTTAACTCCGGCCACCGAAGAATAACTGATGATTATTCCGCTTTGCCTGCCGATCATATGGGGAATCACAGCCTTGCAGCAGAGCCAGACTCCTTTCAGGTTGATGTCCAGCATGGCATCCCATTCTTCTTCTTTGAGTTCATGGGCAGCACCCAACCCTGCAATACCGGCGTTATTGACCAGGATGTCAATATTCCCCAAAGTACTGATAGTCTCATCCACTGCAGCCTTAATTTCAGCAAGGTTCCGTACATCCCCGGACAGGGCCAGGGCCTTTCTGCCCAAAGCTTCAATTTCAGCAACCGTTGTTTCCAGATCCTCCTTTGAGGAAAGGTCATAGTAAGGATAATCAAGGTTTTTACATACGTCGAAGCAGGCAATATCAGCGCCTTCCGCTGCCATAGCCAGGGCTGCAGCCCGGCCCTGGCCCCTGGCCGCCCCGGTAATAAAAGCTACTTTTCCGTCCAGTTTTCCCATCGATGCAATCCTCCTCTTATTTAGTAAACACCGCAAATTCCGTCAATCGCCAGTGTTTCTATAATCACATCCTCCAGAATCAGAGGCTCAGCAAGCCAAACTTCCTGCGGTACTGCCGGAGGCATTGCCGCCGGTACCGGCTGCGGCACTTCCGGGCCTGCCTGGTGTTCCATGCTAATTTGCTGTTCCATTTGCAAAACCCCTTTTTACTTTGTGTTCAACTTCAAATTTCAGCACTTCATTTAAACTCCCTGTACGGAAACCGGCCAGGTCAAGGGTCACATAGGCAAAACCGATGCTCTTCATATAACCGACTACTTGCCCGGCAGCTTCCAACAGCTTACCCATATTGTCCCGGTCAACCTCAATGCGGAGAATCTTTTCATGATACCTGGCCCGCACCTGAAAAAAACCAAGGTTTTTGAGGTATTTCTCCGCTTTTTCCACTTTTGTCAACCCGTCTCCGGTGATCCTGGTACCGTAGGGAAACCGGGAGGACAGGCAGGGCGATGCCGGTCTGTCCCAGGTTGGCAAGCCTAATTGACGGGACACGGCACGAATGTCAGCTTTGCTCATCCCTGCCTCCAGCAGCGGACTGCGTACTTTCAGTAATCTTCCGGCTTCCATTCCGGGCCGGTAATCTCCGGCGTCATCGGCATTACAGCCATCCAAAACGAAGTCAATACTATGCTCTTTGGCCACCTGCCAAAGTTTCCCGAACAACTCGCTTTTACAGTAAAAACACCTGTTTTTCGGGTTGCTGACAAACTCTTCCTGGCTGAACTCCTCAGTATTCACAGTTAGAAAGGGAACTCCCATATCCCCGGCCAACTTTCGGGCCTCAACTATTTGATCACCGGGTACGGTTTCAGAGATCCCCATTACACCCAGGGCTTTGTCTCCTAAGACATCCCAGGCCACCTTTAGTAGAAAGGTGCTGTCAACTCCTCCCGAGTAAGCTACCACCACTTTGCCCATTTCCCGAAGTATCTCCTGCAGCCGGCTATATTTAGCGGAAAGCGCCACAGCTATTCCTCCTTTTTAGGTCATTCTGATTACCCAGGTGGAAGCAGTATGGATAAGGTTCCTGGAAGGTTCCGCAAAGGCATTGAATTTTTCCTGAATCTCCTGGGTCCCGGCACCTGAGTTGAGGGAAGCTACCATTTCGTTAAAAAATGTAGTACATTCGGTGGCTGCATCAGTACCTCCCTGGGTTTTTAAGTAAAATTTCTTTTGAATGTTTTTGTACCCTTCGATGATTTCCTCCAACGCCGTTTTACTGTCTGGGAGTTGCTCTACAACCTTCGGGTAATTATCATTTAATTCAGCAATTAAAGCGGAAACCACATCTCTTCCGTCTGACATATCATCAATCCCTCCAAAGAATAATTTTTCTACTTAAGATTGATACTGTTTAACTTGACGACGCAGCATTTTAATTGCTGCATCGAGCTGTCTAATGTCCTCCCGCAAGGAATCCAGACCGTAAAAACTCAACTGGTAATCCAGATCCTCACCCAGGGAATAAATCACCTGAAATATTTCCAGACATGGAGCAATAGCCTCATCATTGCTGAAGATGTCCCAGTTATTAAAAATAGTTTCTTTGGCCGGAATGCTCTGTAAACTTGCCAATAATGTCTCCTTATCAATCTGGAGGGTGCTAAATTTCCACAGCAGTTCTCTGGCTTTAACCGCTACTTCAAGACCTTCCCGGACTAATTCATCACTTACAGGATTCCGGTTAATCTCCACCCTGTTCGCCTCCCTTGCCGGCGGTTTCCACTTTTGACACCAGACAGTCGGCAATCCTGCCTACTTCAAGTGCAACCAGTGATTCGGGGTGCTTTATTACCACCGGAATACCTTCGTCAGAACTCTCGTTCACTTCGGTCATGAACGGAATACTGCCCAGAAAGTCCACTTCCATCATCTTGGCCAGACGCTCAGCGCTCCTATGTCCAAAAAGCTTAATTGCATTATTGCAGTGTGGACAACAGAGCACACTCATGTTTTCCACCACGCCAAGGATGGGTACATTCATCTCCCTGGCAGTATTAATCGCTTTACTACAAACAATGGTTGAGACATCCTGAGGGGTACTGACCACTACCATCCCGTCTAATCCCGGTATGGAACTCATGATAGTCAGGACCTCGTCACCCGTGCCAGGGGGAAGGTCAACTAACAGGTAATCCAGTTCCCCCCAGTTAATGATACTCAGGAACTGCCGGATTACCCTCATCTTGTACGGGCCTCTCCACATTACCGGGCTTTCTCTGCCAGGCCAGATGGAGTCAACGGAAACCATATCCACTCCGTAGGGAGTTTTTATCGGTTCAAAGCGTAAATTATGGGTATCACCGCCAAAGTGGCCGCCCTCATGTCCATGCCCGTTACCATGTCCGTGGCTCTGGCCGTGACTATGGCCGTGACCGTTACCCTGATGGTGTTCATGAGTACAGCCGGCCTTATGCTGGCCATGCCCTTCACACTCGCTGTGGCTGTGATGGCCTCCGGGCATCCGGTGGGAAGCCACATCCAGTTTGCCGGATGCCCCCAGGATTTTCGGTACAGCCGGGCCGTGAACATCAGCATCCAAAATGGCTACTTTACATCCCCTTTTAGCTAAACTGACTGCCAAATTCACAGTGGAGGTTGTTTTCCCAACGCCGCCTTTCCCGCTAAAGATGGCGATCTTGTGTTTTACACGGCTGAGGGATTGGGCAATAGGACCGTTTTGTAATATCCATTGTTCGCGAGCCTGCTTTTTAAGATCGTAAAAAGTATCCATCATTTAGCCCCCTATCATCTCCAAGTGATATGTACGCAACCCCAGGCCGTATTCTTCAGCATATTTCAGGGGATATGCAGCATCCACACCGTGAATCTCATTAAATTTTGGGGAGTCTGTGGCCAGCAACCTATACCCTTGCGATTTCTCGGAGATCAATCCGGGAGCTTTATTAATCAGGTCGAGGGACGCCTGATCAATGGCGACTGGGTCCCTGGAGGCGAGAATGCCCAAATCAGGGGTTACATTCTGGTCGCCTACGGTGTAATAATCCGGATATTTGCCGATATCCAACAGGAAATTAAGATAAAACAATCTCCCCATGGCAGCTACATTTACGGCCGTAGCTGCTTCCACAACCCGTTTCTGAAACCTGGTTTGCGAGCCATCTTGAACACTCAGGGCTTCGTGGGGGCAAAAAGCAACACAGTAGTGATTGCATCCTTTACACCGGCTTTTGTCTACTTTTGCTGCTCCGTTGTCGGCGGAAATAGCCTTGACCGGGCACAAGGACACACAAACTGCGCAGTTATTGCATTGTCCGGAGTTAACTTCCGGTTTCAGCGGGTTAAAGATCCGCCATTTACCCTTTTGGGCAGAACAGCCCACACCTTTATTAAATAGGGCGCCGTTTAATCCGAAAAACGGGTGTCCGGTTACGTGGGAAACCACAACCGTGGCAGCAACCTCAACAATCCCCCTGGCCACCTCCACGCCACCCAGTTCGTCTCCCTCAATTGGCAGTAATTCTCCTTCTTCACCGGTATAACCGTCGGCAGGGATAACATCCTTGCCCAGAAGAGCACCGGGATAGCCGTTTACAGAAGTTGTGTAGAACCAGTCTGTTGGTCCCCGCAAAGTGTTGCCGATCATTCCGACCGTGTCCATAATTACAGGAGTTCCACCCAATTCGCTTATCTTTTCTACGATGGCTCTGATGAATACCGGGCGCAAATACCTGATATTACCCAGTTCACCGACACTAATCTTTATTGCTACATGCTCCCCAGGCTTAAACAGGTCCTCTAAACCACTCTTGTCCAGCAGGGTATCCAGGGCTCTTAACATTCCGCCACTTATGCCTGTGGTCCAGGAATCAATTCCCCAAACCGTACTGCATCTGTTTTCCGGCAATAGTACCACCTACTTTATAAAATATTGAGTCTCACACCGCTTACCGGAGTTACGCCTCTGCAGTTGTGGGATCGATTAATTACGATTATTTAATTGGATTGGACGCTCCCCGGTGACGGAGAGCGTTCAATCCCCTCGCATAACTGGCTTAAGAATCTTCTTTCTCCAGTGAAGGCCCGTAGGTTTTGTAAATATTAATATCAAAGGCAGTCCGCTTAAAGGGTTCAACTTCCTTAACATAACTGTGCTTCTTCCAAATCTCGCGTAAAATCAGCGCAGTAGGTTCCTGGCGAATCTGCCACTTAGCAATGTGCTCCCTGGTCATGGGCGGCTCATAGGTGATCAGTTCATAATCCATGGCGCCCATGCCCAGTTTTTGGGCTGCTGTCAGCTGATAGGTCGGAGGTGTACTCTGGGTAATGGTAAATTTACTCTCACCCGGCTTGGCCCCGGCATCCTCCAGCATGTTATTCGCGCCACCCGGGTACATTGGGGCAGCATTGATCTTATCCAAAACAGCGGAATCAAGTGCTACAATATCTTTGGATGCGAAAACACCGATGTCAGGTGATACCGGGAGAGTTGCCCAGGGGATGCAGTCACAGTTCGGGTCGGTATCAATGGCATAAACCATGTGTCCTACCTTGCCTTCGTCAAAGCACTTTAATACCGCATTGGCTGCATCTGACATACCAATCTGAGCATAAGCGAAGTACTCGGGACGGAAACCCTGGGAGGTATGACCGGTGAAGATACAGGTTACCTGGCAGCCGTAGCACAACCGGCATTCGGCATTATTCCGGTGAAATCCTTTTTCATCAATGGTAATAGCTCCGGCATGGCAGCCGTCCATGCACTGCTTATGAAAATCACATTTCAAACCGGCACAGGCACTGGGATCACTAAGCGGCCAACCGATAGCATCACCGGGCTCGCCCCAGTGGGCTAAATGCTCTACGAATTTACCCCGCTTGGATTGACCGCCGATACCGATGTTTTTAATAGCGCCACCAAAACTGGTGATGGGGTGCCCTTTACCGTGGGCCAGGTTGATCAGAGCATCAGCGGTGGCGATTCCGGATGCAACATAAGCTTCCTTCAGGACAATTCCTTCCGGCAGGTCAACCCTGACATCATCACACCCTGACAAACCGTCAGCGATAACCAACGGGCAGCCCAGCGCTTCCGGAGTGAAGCCGTGCCGGTAAGCGGTTTCCAACTCCAGAGTTGCGTTAATCCTGGAGTTGTAGGCATGGTACGGCAAGGTAGTGGTGTCAGTTACGAAGGGTCTGCCCCCAACGGCTTTAACCTCCTCGACAATAGCTGCAACCAGCTCCGGTCTCAGGCAACGGGTACGGTTCCATTCACCCACGTGAATCTTAACAGCAACAGCATCCCCTTTGGAAATACACTTGTCCAGCCCGGCCTCATAGAACAGGTCCTTTGCTTTACAGGCCAAACTTTCGGTCCAGTTCGTAGCGTTGGCGTCAGAAAACCAAACTTTTGACTTCGCCATGTTTACCCTCCTTCTTTGAAGATTTTTGGAATGCGTTTCGACTAAATACTTTTGCTTTCTCCCAATATCCCTCCCTTTGCTGAATTACAGAGCCAAAAAATGCTTGTTGGCATCCACTAAATTTAATAGCAATAATCTCGCCAGAAAGTAAAATAAATCTAAATTGTCAAAAAATCAGGGCGAACCCGGCATTCTTCCGGGTTCGCCCTGATTTAAAAACATTTGGCGAAGTGTATAGATTTACAGTAGGACAACAATTTTGTCCGCTTTGGACAAAATTTTGTCCGGCAGGGACAAACCTTTGACCCCAGGTTAGGGGTTATTTCCCCAGGTAAAGATACTTTATCGCCCGGGGAGTAACTCCAAGCAAATCGGCCGCTGCCTTCCGGTCCCCTAAAGTTTCTGCCAATGCCTTTTTTACCAGGCTTCTGGCCACATGGTTCCTCAATTCTGTAAAATTTTCCATGATTCTGTTCAGATCCAGACTTTGTCTGTCTTGTAACTGCTTAACCAGTCTTTCTACCCAGATGTCAGCCTCTTTTTCCAGCATGTCCTCTACAGCGGCAGAGTTGTTAATAACTACACTAAACGGGTGGGAAACCTGCTGTGTTAACACTTTGTCCGGCAGGTGGCGGGGCAATATCTGAGGCTCATCCACAACGGTCACCAGGCGTTGAACCAGGTTGACCAGTTCCCGGACATTTCCGGGCCAATCGTAAGTACACAATATGTCTACAGTCTCCTGAGCAAATCCCTGCACTTCAACATCCTTACCTTCAGTAAACCTCTTGAGAAAATAATCTAAGAAAATGGGGATATCTTCTTTACGCTCCCGCAGCGGCGGAATTTTCAGGGTCAGGACATCCAAACGATAGAACAGGTCCTGCCGGAACACCCTTTTAGTTACTGCCTCATCCAAAATCACATTGCTGGCAGCAATTATCCGGGAATCGGTTTTATAAACGGTTTCACCGCCCACCCGCATGAATTCCCCCGTTTCCAAAACCCGCAATAGTTTAGCCTGGGTGGACAGAGAGGCTTCACTTATTTCATCAAGAAACAATGTACCGTTACTGGCAATCTCAAAAAATCCCTTCCTAGTCCGGTTAGCACCGGTAAAAGCTCCCTTTTCATACCCAAAAAGTTCGCTTTCTAAAAGGGTTTCGGATATTGCGGCACAGTTAATGGGAATAAACGGATTACCGGCTCTTTTACTGCAATTATGGATAAACCGGGCCATAACTTCCTTACCGGTACCGGTCTCACCCTCAATCAGTACCGTTACATTCTTCAGGGCAATTCTCCGGGCCAAATCAATTGCCTGTAGCATATGGTGGCTCTTCCCCAATACGATTCCGGTCTCTGCTGCCGTTTCCTGCAGGTCTGCGTCTACGGCACAGGATCTGGTACTCAGTGCGCCGTCAATCAACTTCTCCAACTCATTTAAATCATCAAAGGGCTTCTCAATGTAATCCAGCGCACCGAGCTGCATGGCGGTTATAGCTGATTTCACAGTGCTATAACCGGTCATAATGATAACCTGGCAGCGGCAGGTTTTTTCTTTTATTTTTTTTAAGAGGGTCAGCCCGTCCAGATCAGGTAGTTTCAGGTCCAGTAAAGCGAGGTGAAATTTTTCGCCCTCAATGATTGCCAAAGCTTCACGCCCTGATTGTACGGAGGTAATCTCATAGCCTTTCTTTCTTAGTAGATATGAAAAAAAGGTACAAATTTCCTTTTCATCATCAACAACTAAGATTTTTTTCATTTTTCTCCCTCCGCTAATTTTTTCCCCAGGCCAGTTATCTGACCGGTAACAGTACGGTAAATTTACTGCCTACACCGGGGCTGCTCTCACATTCAATGGTGCCTCCATGGTTCTGCACAATCCCCATACTAACAGCTAAACCAAGGCCTGTTCCTTTACCAACCGCCTTAGTAGTATAAAACGGCGTGAATACGTCCGCCAACTGTTCCTCTTCCATACCGCAGCCATTATCTACAACCGAGATAAATAAATAATCCTCGCCGTTATTTATCCAACGCCCGCTGGTTACGGATATGACTTTGTTTTCGTCCCGCTTTTCCAGGGCATCTTTGGCATTTATCAGCAGATTTATAACAACCTGTTCTAACTGCTGAATACTTCCCATAATCTCGGGCAACTCAGGATCCTGGCGGCAGATCAGTTCAATCTGTTCCTGGCGAATGGTATTACTTACCAGCCGGACAGCCCTGTTTAATACCTCATTAACGGAGACTGATTCACCCTCCAGTTGTTGCTGCCTGGCAAAGGACAAAAGGTTTTGAATGATGTTTTTACAACGGACCCCGCATTGTCTGATATCCTCCATGAGCACGACATGCTCATCATCCGGAGAGAATTCCCTCAACAGCAGTTGGGCGTTGCCCAGTATTGCCGTCAATGGGCTATTGAGCTCATGGGCTACTCCCGCAGCAAGTTTTCCGATAGCGGCCAGTTTTTCCGATTGAACTAATTGTGACTCTATAGCGGTTTGCTGAGTAACGTCCTTAAAGTACTCAACAACTCCTTTTAAACGGCCGTTCCGCTTAAAGACCGGATAACCGTAAACATAGATCGGAA
>JAJZTU010000071.1 GCA_021848765.1 Bacillota bacterium | reverse complement strand
TGGTAGATGATGAGTTGATTTAGGCTAATATCCTCCTCTTTAGCCTTATCGGCTAGGGCTTTATGGAGGGATTTGGGCATCCGAACCCTTAACTGACCGGAAAAACTATCTGTCGGCTCCGGTATGGGCCTGCCTAATTCTAACATAGTTTCGAGCCAGCATTTCTTTGCATCATTGAGATTTGTAACGGCTTCCTCCACAGTTTCACCGTCAGACATACAACCGGGAAGGAGGGGGATTTCGGCAAGCCAGCCGCCCCCTTCATCTTCTGTAAGTTTTCGGATTTTTATTTCGTAGTTTAGGTCGAGGTAGTAACCCAAATTTTTCACTCTACTCACTTCCTTCTTTCAATTTTTCTACTAACTCTATTGCCGCAACGGCTCGCTTGACATAAATAGCTTTAATTGGCCTAGCGTAGGGTACGGTAACAAGCTCAGAGAGTGCCGGGTGATAGTAATTATAGTGACTAGATCCTTTACTTGGTTGCCTGCACTCAAAGCCGTACTTCTTTAGGATATTATCGATATCTTCAAACTTCACATCTTTTGGGTTATTAACAATTTTGGCATATAGCTTATCAAATTTGGTCACTAATTATCACCACCTTGATTATATGGTATCATATGTGGAACCATTAGTCAAGTTTTGGAAATAGTAAAAGGCACCTCCCTCAGATGCCTTTTTGAAGGGGGGTAATTACACTTTTTTAGCCATTAGGCTTTTAAAGAGCAGGAAAAAATACCTGTCCCGATAAAGGCAAACCCGTCGATGGGGGCGCAAAGCCACGGGTCTATGGCAGGCTTCATCCCTGCGGAAAAATGCTCAAACTTGCTACCCATAGGGGTGTTTGATATAATGATACAAGTATACGTTTTTGTATCATATATGGTACGTACAAGCAAAATAAGGATGGTGAAACCATGATTACCAAGAAGGACGTGGAGCATGTTGCTCTACTGGCTCGCCTGGAACTGTCCGAAGCTGAAAAGGAAAAATTCACCGAGCAGCTCAATGCCATTCTGGAATATGCCGATGCCTTAAAGAAGCTGGATACCACTAATGTCCAGCCTACGGCTCACCCGCTGCCCATCAACAACGTCTTCCGGGAGGATGTGGCCCGGCCCGGTATAGCTAATGAGGATGCCCTGGCCAATGCCCCGGAGCAGGAAGATGGGTTCTTTAAGGTGCCTAAGATAGTATAAACGCGGGAATCATCCAGCGCCACCCAAAGACCGAAAGTAGCACGCTAGGAGGGATACCTTTTGACTTTACATAAGCTTACAGCCCATGAGGCCCATGAGCTGTTGATAAAAAAAGAGGTCAGTTCCGTGGAACTGATCCAAGCGGTACTGGACCGTATAGATGCTGTTGAAGGCCGGGTCAAGGCCTTTGTTTCTATTACCCGGGATGAAGCCCTTGCTAAGGCCAAAGAGGTGGATGCCAGGATTAAGGCCGGGGAAGCCATTGGCCCTTTAGCCGGTGTGCCCATGGTTTTGAAGGATAACATGTGTACCAAAGGCATCAAGACCACCTGTTCCTCAAAAATCCTCCACAACTTTGTGCCTCCCTATAATGCCACTGTGGTGGAAAAGCTTGCGGCCGCCGGTGCTGTAGTGGTTGGAAAGGCCAACCTGGACGAGTTCGCCATGGGTTCCTCCACGGAAAACTCCGGGTTCTTTGCCACTCGCAACCCGTGGAACACTGAGGCTGTTCCCGGTGGGTCCAGCGGGGGTTCCGCAGCCTCGGTGGCTGCCGGGGAAGCCATTTATTCCCTGGGCTCCGACACTGGGGGGTCTATCCGCCAACCTGCTTCCTTTTGCGGGGTGGTTGGCCTGAAACCCACCTATGGATATGTTTCCCGGTACGGCCTCATTGCTTTTGCTTCCTCCCTGGACCAAATCGGTCCGTTTACCAAAGATGTCCGGGACAGCGCCCAGGTCATGAATGTTATTGCCGGGCATGACCCCAAGGATTCCACCTCAGCACCGGTTGAGGTTCCTGATTTTACTAAATTCCTCACCGGGGACATCAAGGGATTAAAAATCGGAATCCCCAAGGAATATTTTGTAGACGGCATGGAGCCCGGCGTAGAGGCTGCCGTCAAGGGGGCAATAGCCAAACTTCAGGAATTGGGAGCAGTGGTAGAAGAGTGTTCCCTGCCGCATACCGAATATGCCCTGCCGGTGTACTACCTGATTGCCCCTGCTGAGGCCAGTTCCAACCTGGCCCGCTATGACGGGGTGCGTTACGGATACCGCCATGAAGAAGCTGAAGATATCATCTCCATGTACAAGAAAACCCGCAGTGAAGGCTTCGGGGCTGAAGTAAAGCGCCGCATCATGCTGGGGACATACGCCTTAAGTTCCGGATACTATGATGCCTATTATCTCAAAGCCCTTAAGGTGCGGACTTTGATTAAAGACGACTTTGACAAAGCCTTTGAAAAGTTCGATGTACTGCTTTCTCCTACTGCACCCAGTACAGCTTTCCGGTTTGGGGAGAAGGCGGACAACCCCATTCAGATGTACTTGTCCGACATCTTCACCATGTCCGTAAACCTGGCCGGGATTCCCGGGATTTCCATCCCCTGTGGTTTCAGTAACGGAATGCCTGTTGGCCTGCAGTTGATGGGCAAGGCATTTGACGAGGGTACCCTGTTCCGGGTGGCCCATGCTTTCGAGCAGAGCAGTGACTATCACCAAGCCAGAGCAAACTTATAAGGGGGGTGAGACCATGCCAGTGCAGGATTATGAAGTAGTTATAGGTTTAGAAGTCCACGCCGAGCTTAAAACCAATTCCAAGATTTTCTGCAGTTGCACCACTGAGTTCGGGGGAGAGCAAAATACCCATGTTTGCCCGGTATGTCTCGGGCTGCCCGGGGTACTGCCTGTCCTGAACAAGCAGGTTGTAGAGTTTGCCGTTATGACAGGCTTGGCTTTGAACTGCAAAATTGCTGAGTTCAGCAAATTTGACCGGAAGAATTATTATTATCCCGACCTGCCCAAGAACTACCAGGTATCCCAATATGACCTGCCCATAGCGGAACATGGCTATCTGGAAATCACAGTAAATGATGAGCACAAGCGCATCGGAATCACCCGGGTGCATATGGAGGAGGATGCCGGGAAACTGGTCCATGCCGGGGCTACCATTTCCCAGTCCGATTACTCGCTGGTGGATTACAACCGGACAGGGGTGCCTCTGGTCGAGATTGTATCCGAGCCGGACCTGCGTTCCCCGGAGGAGGCTAAGGCCTATTTGGAAAAACTCAAGGCTATCCTGCAGTACACCGAGGTCTCTGACTGCAAAATGGAAGAAGGCTCCCTGCGCTGTGATGCCAATATCTCTTTGCGGCACTGGGGCGCCAAGGAGTTTGGCACCAAGACCGAACTGAAGAACATGAACTCCTTTAAGGCCTTGCAGAGGGCAGTGGAATATGAAATCGAAAGACAAGCCCAGATCCTCGATGAGGGTGGCCGGATTGTCCAGGAGACCCGGACCTGGGATGACAATAAAGGTGTAAGCCTTTCCCTGCGCAGCAAAGAAGAGGCCCACGACTACCGCTACTTCCCGGAGCCTGACCTGGTCCCCCTGGTCATTGACCGGGAATGGGTAGACCGGGTAAAGGCAGGGCTGCCTGAACTTCCTGATGCCCGTCAAAAACGCTATGTAGAACAATTGGGACTGCCCGAATACGATGCCATGGTTATCACCGGTTCCAAGGCTATGGCTGAATTTTTTGAGGCCTGCCTGGAACATTACCGGGACGCTAAAGCAATTAGCAACTGGGTCATGGGTGAGTTATCCCGCCTCCTGAATGCCCATGGCATGGAGATTACTGAGAGCAGGGTCAAGCCCCGGGACTTGGCCAAGATGCTGCAGCTTCTGGAGCAAGGGACCATCAGCAGCAAGATTGCCAAGACCGTTTTTGAGGAAGTGTTTGCTACCGGAAAGGACCCTGAGGCCATTGTCCGGGAGAAAGGACTGGTCCAGATTTCTGACGAGGGTGCCATTGGGGCAATCGTGGACAAAATTGTCGAGGCCAATCCCCAGTCGGTCGCCGACTTCAAGGCCGGAAAAGACCGGGCGGTAGGTTTCCTGGTGGGCCAAGTCATGAAAGAAACTAAGGGTAAGGCCAATCCGGGGCTGGTAAACAAGCTCTTGCTGGAAAGGTTGCATAAAAATTAGTCAAGAACAAGAATATGTATTTTTATAAGTACAATTGGCACCTTGCTAAATGGTGCCAATTGTGCATTTTGCTAAGACTGAATTAACCCAATTCCAACCCAGGCAAGAAAAAACTAGAGAATGCCTGGGTTCGCGGAAATTTTTGGCTTAAAAAACCAAAAGCCAGTGTATTGAAATAATTTTAGCTTTCATGTATAATTATGCCAAGGTTTTATATGCCTTCTACAAGCTGAGCTTTCTAAAAATGAAGGATAGGAAGTATTTTTTTATATTTGGGGAGAGGTGAGTTTTTCTATGATGACACCCAGGAAGATTTACATGGTAGACACTACCCTGCGGGACGGGGAACAGACAGCAGGGGTTGTTTTTGCCAACAAAGAAAAAGTCCGTATCGCCCGGATGCTGGCTGACATCGGCGTTGACCAAATTGAATGTGGTATTCCGGTTATGGGTGGCGATGAGAAAAAGGCTATCCAGGAAATAGTCAAAGCCAAGCTGCCCTGCAGCATCATGGCCTGGAACCGGGCAGTGGTAAAGGACATCCAGGAATCCATCGATTGTGGTGTGGATGCTATTGCCATCTCCATCTCCACTTCTGATATTCATATTGAACACAAGCTCCAGACCACCAGGGAGTGGGTCCTGGAAAGCATGATCAAGGCAACCGAGTATGCCAAGAGCCAGGGAGTATACATATCGGTAAATGCTGAAGATGCTTCCCGTTCCGACATGGACTTCCTGATCCAGTTTGCCAAGGCTGCCAAAGAAGCCGGCGCTGACCGTATCCGCTACTGTGACACCATTGGGATTCTCGATCCCTTTAAGACCTATGACAACATCCGCACCCTGATTGACGCTGTAGGTATTGATGTGGAAATGCACACTCATAATGACTTCGGTATGGCTACCGCTAACGCCCTGGCTGGGGTAAAAGCCGGCGCTACCCATGTGGGTGTAACCGTAAACGGCCTCGGGGAGCGGGCCGGCAATGCTGCTTTGGAAGAAGTGGTTATGGCCTTTAAGATTATTTTCGGCATTGACCTGAATTTCAAGACCGAAAAGTTCCGTGAGTTGTCTGAATATGTGTCCCTGGCCTCTAACCGGGAACTGCCTGCCTGGAAGGCCATTGTGGGCAGCAATATGTTTGCTCACGAGTCCGGTATTCATGCCGACGGAGCATTGAAAAATCCCCTTACATATGAAGTATTTAAGCCTGAGGAAGTGGGGCTGGCGCGGCAAATTGTAATTGGAAAACACTCCGGCTCTGCCGCTGTCAAAAATAAATTTGCCCAATATGGAGTCCAGCTTACCGATGAGGAAGCCAATGCTATCCTGCCCAAAATTCGCTCAGCAGCGGTTGATTTGAAGCGTATCTTGTTTGACAAGGAAATTATCTATATTTACGAAGAATACCTGGAGCACAAGGAATCCAGGTAAGCAAGCGTTAGAGCAGACCTGGGGGAGCGCCCCTGGGTCTTTTTGTAATGTCATGCATTTGTCACATTTCTATGTTATTATATTTCTACAAATCATAATGCGGATTATGCTTTGGGATTCAAATAACGAAAGGGGGCATCAGGAGTGGCCGAAAGTTTATCCAACAAAACCAAATTAGCCGTTATTGCAGTTGTGATTCTGGTTTCTCTAGGTGTGGTTTATTTGCCCCAAATTGTAAAGGGAGACCCAACTCCGGCGAAAAAAATTACCCGGTTTCAGGTTACACCCAAGCCACAGGAAGCCTATCAACGGGCTCTAAAGGGGGATAGGCCCATTTTTCTGGAATTCTACGCTAAGTGGTGACCGTCCTGTAGACAGATGGAGCCCGTGATTTTGGCTCTGGAGAACAAATATCAAGGCAAGGTTGAATTTATCGTTGTTGATGTTGATGACCCTCAGGGGCAGGAGTTGGCCCGGACCTTTTCCGTAAACTCTATTCCGGCGTTCTTCTTCATTGATAAAGATAAGAATATCGCCCAGCAGGCAATAGGTACCCAGGCACAGGAAACAATGGATAACATGATGAAAAGCATACTTAAATAGACAATCGGACCGGAGGAGAAAACATGCATCCTGTTCTCGTACACATTGGGCCACTGACTGTGATTCTTCACCATAAAAAGTTCACCCCGCCAGGATCACTCCTGAGGGGGTGAACTTTTTATGGTGAGCTTATCCCATAGTTCCAGGATCTTAAACCTGATTTCGATTTTTCCCTGTTCCACTGTCTGGTTTACTTCACCCAGCCTGCCTTCGCCATCCGTGGGATTGTTCACCATCAGGGCCGGATTAGCGGCCAGGCTGTGGGTCAGGTCGATAAAGCAAAGGGGAGGGAACAGCACACACCACCAGTTAGAGCCTTCGCCCTTGCCGATTACCACCCGCACTGCTTCATAAGTCCCGGCGGGAAGGGTGAATTTACCGTAAGTTTTAGTAGGAAACTGAAATGTTCCAAAAGTAGCCCGTACAGGGTAGAGCTTTCCGGAGGCCCGGATTTGAGCGGCCGCAAGCTCTTCCATCCTAGGTAGATTTGCTTTGGCCAGGGTCTTCGCCTCGCTCAGCGATTTAGCCTGGCGAAATTCGGGAGCCATTTCCTTCACGATGGCATCCCGGACCTTGCGCTTCAGTTCCTGATCTTCGGCGGTATCACTATTGGCAAGTACATGAAACCGGATGAGTTGGTCAGGTTCTGAGGGCATGGCTTCCGGAGAAGTAGCCGCGATAACAGGCTTTTGGGTAGCTATATAGAGCAGGGAGCCCAGGATTAACAGGAGTATAATTGGTTTCCTCAAGATAAACACCTTCCGTATTATAAACATTTGGTATTGTGATAGCATATTGTGGTATGATTAGTAGGACACACTTGGGGGTAGAGCATGCCGAGATACTTGTATTGGGTGCCTGTGGTCTTTTATATGGGTGTAATATTTTATTTTTCAAGTAAAACCGGGGGTCAGGTTGCTTTACCTACTCCGGATTATGTTGCTCATGGAACTGAATATTTCGGGTTGAGCTGGCTTGTCCGGTGGGCGTGGTCAGGTTCACGGGCGGGCAGGCCGGAGCAGGGTTGCCGGGTAGCTATTTTATTTTGCTTCATTTACGGAATATCTGATGAATTCCACCAGTCCTTTGTACCAGGCCGTACTCCCGATGCCGTGGACTTGCTTGCTGACACCGCAGGGGCCGCCCTGGCTCAGGCTGTCTGGTACGGGTGGAGGAGAGTTTAGCTCTTCCCGGATTTGGTTTTGCTGCCTTTGTTCGCCGATTTCTTTTTCGCCACTTGCTCCAGGTAATTGCCGTACATTTTAAGTTGGCGGTCGATTTGTTTTAGCAGTTGCTCTTTGGCCATTGGGTGGTTCCTCCTCTAAAAAGTTCTATCTACACAAAATTATTACCATGATTTGGCAGGATAATACTTCCCGGATAAGTTTTTTTACCTTAATTCAGCAGTTGGAAAGTATGGAAAAGAATCTTGACAAGCATTAGTGAATTTGCTAACATATTATAGGACATAACCCGGTACACAAAATTACATATTGTTCATCACGAGAGGTGGAGGGATGGGCCCTGTGAAACCCGGCAACCTGCTGTTTGACAGGAAAACCTGAGCGGCAAGGTGCCAATTCCTACAGAGTTACTCTGGGAGATGAGAACGCAAAAAAAGCTCTTCTCTTGAAGAGCTTTATTTATTTGGTAAAGACATAAGGAGGAGTTTATTAATGGCAAAGCGACTGTTTACTTCCGAGTCTGTTACTGAAGGACATCCGGATAAAATTGCCGATCAGATTTCCGATTCTGTATTGGATGCAATCTATTCCAGGGATTCTCAATCCCGGGTTGCTTGTGAAACCTCGGTTACCACCGGTTTGGTCCTGGTATCCGGGGAGATAACCACTTCCTGTTATGTTGACATTCCCAAAATCGTCCGGGAAACCATCCGGGAAATCGGTTATACCAGGGCAAAATATGGTTTTGACTGTGATACCTGTGCAGTCATTACTTCTATTGATGAACAATCCCCTGACATAGCTATGGGTGTAGACAAGGCACTGGAAGCCAAAACCGGGGAAATGACCGATGATGAAATTGAAGCCATTGGCGCCGGTGACCAGGGGATGATGTTTGGTTATGCAACCAATGAAACCCCTGAGTTAATGCCCCTCCCCATCTCTTTAGCCCACAAGTTGGCCAAGCGGCTCTCCGAGGTCCGCAAATCCGGGGAACTGGGCTATCTGAGACCGGACGGTAAGTCTCAGGTTACGGTGGAATATGACGATAATCGCCCGGTGCGGGTGGACACTGTAGTTATTTCCACTCAGCACGGCCCGGATGTTTCCTTGGAGACCATCAGGGAGGATATGATTGAGAAGGTAATTAAACCGGTAATTCCCGCTGAACTTCTGGATAGTGCGACCAGGTTCTTCATAAATCCTACCGGCCGCTTTGTAATCGGCGGACCTCAGGGGGATGCCGGGCTCACCGGCCGGAAGATTATTGTTGATACCTATGGTGGTATGGCCCGTCACGGCGGTGGCGCTTTCTCCGGAAAAGATCCTACCAAGGTAGACCGTTCCGCAGCCTATGCCGCCCGTTATGTAGCTAAAAATATTGTGGCAGCCGGTTTAGCCGACCGCTGCGAAGTCCAGTTGGCATACGCTATTGGGGTTGCCCGCCCGGTATCCATTATGGTGGAGACATTTGGGACAGGTAAACTGCCGGAGGAAAAGCTTGTGGAACTGGTGCAAAAAAACTTTGACCTCCGTCCGGCCGGGATTATCAAATCCCTGGAGCTAAGGCGTCCCATTTACCGCCAGACTGCTGCCTATGGGCATTTTGGCAGAACGGATGTGGACCTTCCCTGGGAGAGGCTTGACAAGGTTGAGGCTTTGCTGGAGGGCCTGAAATAGAAAATTGAAGTAGTTTAAGGGCCGGGTATTCACCGGTCCTTTTTACGTAAGGGAGTAAAAATAGTTGGCCGAAAAGTGTAGAGTATTTTCTCTGCAATTATAGTCGCCAAGGAGGATAATGCAAAAAAATGTCGAAAATCTACTTAGCCATCCCAGTATCTTATTTCTGTAAGAAGGGATAATGTATGATGTCAAATATTCTACAGAGCCTTGATAAGGTAGTTAAAGATACTATTAAGGCAATTGAGAAAGGCAAAATTCAGATTTTTGATATTGCGGAAACTGCCAGAAGAGAGTGCCGGCGGGTTCAGAGGGAACTCGAAGAACTCAGAAAGCAGACCCAAATAATTATTGTCGAGGTTGACGAACTGGAGCGTCTCTCCAAGGTAGCCAGAAACAGATTGCTGGAGGTAGACCGGGACTTCTACAAGTTTTCCGAGGAGGATATCAAGGCAGCTTATCAAAGAGCCAATGACTACCAGGTGCGGCTGACCCAAATGCGGGAACGGGAGGCGCAGATGCGCCTCAAAAGAGACGAGTTGGAGCGAAGCTTAAGGGCACTGGGGGAAACTGTAGAAAAAGCAGAAGGCCTGGTTTCTCAAGTGGGAGTAGTACTGGAGTTCATAGGGGGAAGTCTTAAAGAAGTCAATACCAGGCTGGAAGACCTCCAACAGCGTCAACAGATAGGGATGCGAGTCATCAAGGCCCAGGAAGAGGAGAGGAAGAGGATTGCCAGGGAAATTCACGATGGTCCCGCCCAGGCTATGGCTAATGTGGTTTTGCGGGTAGAGTTTTGTGAAAAACTCCTGGATTTTGACCCTGGAAAGGTCAGGTCAGAATTAGTCGGCCTTAAGGACATGGTACGCAATACCTTAAAGGACGTCCGGAAAATTATTTTCGATTTAAGGCCCATGGCACTGGATGACCTGGGCCTGGTTCCCGCCTTGAAAAGATACCTGACTGATTATAAAGATAAATATCAACTTGCTGCCAATTTCGTTTTCTACGGAAAGGAACAGAGGTTAAAGCCTACTGTGGAAGTAGGGTTGTTCCGGGTTATCCAGGAAGCCCTGAATAATGTATGGAAGCATGCCAAAGCCTCTGAAGTTACCGTGAAGCTGGAAATAAGTGATGAAAGGGCAACTGCTGTTATCAAGGACGACGGCAGGGGTTTTGACTTGGAAAAAGCTTTGGCCAATGCCGGGCGGGAAAGTCTGGGCCTGACCAGCATGCGGGAGAGGATGGAACTGTTAAACGGTTCTTTGACCATTAAAACCGGTACAGGAAAAGGAACGGAAGTATTGATTACAGTGCCTCTACAGCAAGAATAGGGGGAGTTTTTGTGCAAGAGATCAGGGTGTTAATTGCAGATGACCATGCCCTTATCCGGGAAGGAATTACCAAAGTACTCAGCCTCGAACCCAAAATAGTTGTGGTGGGAGAGGCATCCGATGGGGAAGAGGCCGTGGCCGGGGCCAGGGAACTAAAACCCCACATTATTCTCATGGACCTGAATATGCCCAGAGTCTCCGGAATAGAAGCTACCAGGCTGGTCAGGCAGGAACTCCCCCAGGTGAAGATTATTGCCCTGACTGTCCATGATGACGACCAGAGGATTTTTGAGGTTATCAAGGCCGGTGTGTCCGGGTATATACTTAAGGACGTAGACCCTGGCAGTCTCCTGAAGACTATCCTGGCTGTCCATGCAGGGGAGATAGTGATTCATCCCACTGTAACTACCAGGCTCCTGGGTGAATTTCACCGGCTGACCGAGGTGGCCCAGGCAGCGGAAGAAAGAGAGGCTGTTGCTGAGCTTCTGACTCACCGGGAAATGGAGATCTTAAAACACATTGCCAAGGGTAAAAGCAACCGGGAAATTGCTGAATCATTGTGTATCAGTGAAAAGACAGTGAAAAACCATATCAGTAATATTTTCCGCAAAATTCAGGTAGAAGACCGCACTCAGGCCGCTCTCTTTGCGGTAAAAACCAAACTGGTGGAGTTGTAATTCTGACACCGGCTAACCTGCTCCGGCATAGTATACACTAGCCCATCCGGGCGAAAGCCTATGAAGCCGGAGGAGGAGTCAGAATGTCAGAGTTGGGTGCGCCGGGTAGCGGGCTAGTGGGCCTGGATTTGCTGTGGTTGATACCTCTGGTTCTGCTTTTGGGCCTGGGACTGAAAATGGTTTTACTGAAAAACGGAGTACGGCTGGGTCGGAGATTGGGGGCTTCCCAACGGGAGTTGCCTCCGGTTACCATAATCCTCAGGGTCAGGAATTTAGAGCAGGGTATTGAAGGCCTGGTGCGTTGTATTTTTGCTTTGGAGGACCGCAGCAAGCGGACCATTCAGCTGCTTGTAGTGGATGACCGCTCCGGGGACCAGACACCTTTGATTGTCTCCCGCTTAACAACCAGATATCCGGGGATGTTATTTTTGAATTCTAACACCGGCGCCTGGCAAGAGCAGCCTGCTGTTTTAGCCAAGAATTATGCCAGGTACCCGCTGGTTATGTACCTGAATCTAAAACCTCCGGTTAATTATTTACGGGTTACAGCCCAGATTGAACGGTATCTGCAGGAACTGGGTGATGGGAGGGGTGGGCCACCCCGTTGGGGTCCGGCGGATTTACATCTGGAATGGGTGCGCTGGAAGGTCTGATGGGACTAAGGTCCTAAATAATTGATACCAGTGCATGATTGGAAATTGTGCCAAAAGGTGCTAAACTAAAATCACCAGGAGGGAAACGACAAAAGTCGACAAGAACCTCCTTGGTACCATAAAGTAAGACACAACGACAAAGGCAAACCCATCGAAAGGTGGGGACGCAAAGCAATGGATCTAAGGTGGGTAACCGCTATGAACGCCAGGCTGCCGAAATGTGGTTCGGGGTTGCAAGCAACCTCTCTCCTTCGGCGCAGCCATAGGGGAGAGGTTTTTGGTTGTGTCTTACCTCTACTCTTAACTCTCTGTATCATAAGAAAGGGGTTGGATGCTATGACAAACATGTTGAAGCGCCTGTGGAAGGAAGAAGAAGGACAAGGGATGACTGAGTACGGGTTGATTATCGCCCTGATTGCCGTACTGCTGATTGGGACTCTGGTAGCCTTTAAGGACAAAATAGCCGCTGTATTTACCGGTATGAAGTTTACTCCCTAATTTTGCCCCTCTACTCTGAACTCTCTGTATTGAAAAAGGGGTTGATATTATGATAAGCATGTTAAAACGCCTGTGGAAGGAACAAGAAGGGCAAGGGATGACTGAGTACGGTTTGATCATTGCGCTGATAGCAGTACTTCTGACTGCGACACTGATAGCTTTTAAGGACAAAATTGCTGCTGTGTTTAATGATATGAAGTTTGCTCCCTAATTTTCAGATATACTGCAAAAGAGCAATTGTGCAGTTCATAGACCCTACTTAAGACCTCTTGAGTAGGGTCTCATTTTCATAGGCCCGATAAGCTCCAAGCGGAAAAGGGAAGGATTGTGAAAGCATGGCAGGGTGGCTTTTGCTGTGGATTATAGTGTTGATATCGCTATATACAGACATCAAAGCAAGAAAGATCTACAACAAGGTACTGCTGCCGGGCGTGGTGCT
>JAJZTU010000001.1 GCA_021848765.1 Bacillota bacterium | reverse complement strand
AGGGCGGCGCAACATAGGGGAATTGCGGAGGGGACTAAAACTGGCGCAATAGGGAGGTAAATCATGACCGTCTGGCACGTACATGAAGCCTGTAAAGCCTTTGAGCAAATGGGTGTATTCAATGGCCTATCACTGAAAGAGCAGTTTACCTTAACTCGGACTTGGGCCAGGGCGATGGGCCTGAGTGAGGATGTCATCGCTGAAGGCTGGCAGGAGTATTTAATGGCGAGGAGCGCGTAGTGAGGGGTGAAAACAGTGAAGGTGATTAGTATACTTCAGCCTTGGGCCTCTCTGGCAGCCGTGGGGGCCAAGAAAATTGAAACCCGGTCTTGGTCTGTAAAGTACCGGGGACCACTGGCAATACATGCGAGTAAAGGGAAAAAGGCGTGCGATGAGGCATTTGGGGAACCATTTTTCACCGCACTAAAGCAGTTTCTAACTCCGAGTGGAGGACTGATACTTGAACGGGGGGCGATCATCTCTAAGGGCATCCTGGTTGATATTTATCTAATCCGAGAAACTGACATGGTAAGGACCTATTACGAAAAAGGCAAGCTCAAATTGGACGAAAGCCAAGCACGGCCCCTGCCGCCTGAGCCGGAGCGGTCATTTGGTGATTACACCCCCGGTCGGTACGCCTGGATTTTGGAGGATGTCAGACCTCTACCGAAACCGATACCGGCCAAGGGAAGGCTTGGGCTGTGGGAGTTTCACATTGCGAAGGAGGGCGTGAGGTGTGATGACTGTAAATGCTATACCTGCGAAATGCGTTGTCAAAAGTTCCGCTGCAACGACTGCGATGCAGACGGAATTAATGTTCATGATGTATGCATTATGCCGCATTTATGGGAGGGAGAAGATGAGCCATGAACTGTGGAAACTGCGGCTTTTGGGAGCCAGAATACAAAATCCCGAACACAATAAAAGTGGGCCGCTGCATGGGATATACTGCACGGCTCAAGGATGACAAGTGCAACAAAAGCATGTGGGCACCGCGCCCGACGATTGAAGAAGTCATCGAAAACCTGGAAGCAAAGGAGAGTAGGAAAGCGTGAATATAGTCGTATTAGTCGGTCGGTTAACGAAACCACCTGAGCTCAGATATAGCCAACAAGGGGTTGGTGTAGCGAACTTCACTCTGGCGGTGGATAGAGCTTATAAAAATGCCCAAGGCGAGAAGGAAGCCGATTTCATTAACTGCGTAGCTTTCGACCGGGGCAACTATAAGCTGGCTGAATATCTGGGGAATGACCTCCAAAAGGGCCAACAGGTGACGGTGCGAGGGTCAATAAGGGTACGCACTTATGACGGCCAGGACGGCGCAAAGAAGTGGGTCACAGAGGTTGTGGTGGACGAGGCCCGGTATGCCAAACCAAAGCAGGACAACCGGGGCGATGCCTGGGAGCCACCACCTGGACAATTCAGGGGAGGAGAACTGCCACCAGAGGAGGATATTCCATTTTAATGTGACAACCACCCGGGTGTCCGCCCTGCTGGGCCTTCCACTAGGGGTGCCGGCAAGACAGGTTTGCGTTGGCCTGGCCGACCAACGGCCTGGGTGTATATATTGCGGGGTGATACCATGACACCAACCGAAATAGTCAATAGCGACAGCAATACCTTCTGGCGGTGGTTCCTCACGACATCGCCATATAAGCCGGTAGCAAGGAGGGGGAAGCGGCGTGAACCCAAGAGAGTTGATAAGCGCACATCCTGACACGATATTCTACTACCTCTGGAAAACCAAACCAAGTCGGAAGGGCAGAGAAGTGCGAAGCTTAAGTCAGGTGCAAAGGCCTAGGTATAAGTCGGCGTAAAGCGAGGTGGACACATGGACAAGCATGGGGCATCAGAACTACGAATGTACCGGCCCCAGGAGGAGGTTTATATAGCCCTGGAAGATTATAAACTTGAATGGATGCCGTCAGAGATAGCCAAGATTAAGCAGATGTGGTCGGAAGGGCACCATGTCCAAAGAATAGCTCTAGCTATGAAAGCCCATCAGATTGAAATTGCGGCGTTGATCATGGACTTGGCGGAGCGCGGGAAAATCAAGCCCAGAGATGGGGGCGTATTGGGAGTGATGGCATGAAGCGCAAAGCGTTCAAACAACCATATACCAGCAAAAATATTTTTTAGAGCAGGCACAGACAAAGATATTCGACGAGCCTACTGCTACGGTGGATGTGAAAAAGGGGGTGCTTGCATGAGAGCAACGAAAGTGCAGCAGGCATGGTCAAGCGGTGTAGAACTGGCCCGGCCCGCAAAATTAGCGCAGCCTATGCGAAGTGTTTTGACAATCCGATAGTGCGCCAGGACATCAAGAGTGGGATATTGTACGCCTACCGCTTGCGGGAGATGTGGGAGGCTGAGGGGATGGTGACGCGGGGTGAATGGCAGGATATACAAGGTTTGTTCCTTTGCAGAATATGCGCCATGGGCAAGAGAGCGGGAGCAGGGGCAGTTATTCGGTCTGTGGCCAACCTGAGGACAAGGGTGTGGATAAGAATGGCACCGGAGGTGAGTGAATGTTTATTAGCTATCGTGATTTAAGGCAGGAGCAAGGTCGTGATTTGGACTATAAAATTTCCACCGCAGTATCAGCTATAAAATCAGCATACAACGTATGCCGCCGCCGAGCCGCAATAGCGTTTTCTGCCGGCAAAGACAGCACGGTACTCTGGCACTTAATCATGACCCATTTTCCGGTAGAAGCTAAGCGCACAGTGATTAACTACGGAAACACTGGCGTTGAATACCCTGAATGCGTAAAGTTTGCCCGTATGTTGAAAAAGGATTGGGGCAGAGGCAATTTCTACGAAGCCATGCCTTGCCGGACAGAAGAAGAAGGATTAAAATACGCGGCACAAAGACAGATATTAGATTTTCTTGTCAGGACAGACCGGATTCATGAAATTCTTAAACCGGACGGTAAACTTAAAAGCACCAGGGCACTAGAAGCCCTTTGTCCTCCTCATATGCGCAAAGAAATTGAAGAAGCAGGATTGATATGGCCAGCCGGAACACGCAAGAGTTATTGGTGGTGTGTTGACCAGTATGGTTTCCCTCTATTAGGAAAAGCGGCTTCAAAGCTTAAGGCCAGACGGATTAATATTGATTGTTTCCTGAGGTTCTCTAAAAGCCAGAGCGAAGATAAGAAATTGTTAAGCTATTATGAGTTGCTTAAACAATGTAAATTTAGCCAGGCCTGCTGTGATGTTCTGAAAAAAGAGCCAAGCGAACGGCTGCAGGCGGAGCTAGATGTAGATGTGATTTTCAAGGGGCTTATGGCCGCCGAGAGCAGGCCCCGACAAACAAATTTCATCACCAGAGGATACTTGTTTAAGTCGCATCGTCCGCACCTGGGCGGGGAGAATGGAGACCCATTCTGGCACTCCAATCCCCTTTCTATATGGACCGATGATGACATCTGGGCATATATCAAGAGGTTTAATGTACCGTATTCAACCCTATATGACATGGGCTTTAAGGATAAAGACGGGGCCTATCACAAAATCAAGCGTAACGGTTGTATGGGGTGTGGTACCGACCTGCTCTATCCCAATAATCACATGGCCATGCTGAGACGGACACATCCGAAACAGTGGATGACTTTTATGAGCAAGGGAATGGCTGCAGAGATTCAGAACATCCAGATCGCCAAAAGAAATGGACAAATATCAATTATGGATGTATATGACGCGAATGATTTACTCGAAATTAGACCGTGCGCATTTGACCGGATTGATAGGTTAGTGTGGGAAGATGAGACCTGGGACGATGAAGCGCATGACTTTGATCCGGAAGTGGCTTAAGAGATGCGTGAATAAGGGGGTGATCCCAATGCCGGTCCTGATGTGCCCGAAGAAGTGCCGAATAAACAGAAGTAGGCGTAACTCGCATAATAGCTTGGCTACGCACCCGTGCAGCACGTGGAAATACTGCCCGAGATGCGGGAAAGAACTGGTGAAGTGGGAGGGGAGGACGGAAAGTGGTAGCGAAAAGGATAGAACCAAAGGTGCCTGAGAGCCAAATTCAGGCCGAAATCAAACAGTACCTCCAACTGAAAGGCTATTTCGTCTACAAGAATCACCAGTCCCTGGGAAGCCACCGGGGACTGGCAGACCTGACCGCTATCAAAAACGGCCAAGTGATATGGATAGAGGTTAAGACACCCAAAGGCAGGGTATCTGAGCACCAGGAACAATTTAGGACGGACTTAGAACATCATGGGGGAAGGTATATTGTTGCCAGAAGCGTGGATGATGTAATGCGGGAAGTGGGTTGATTCCGGGAGTAGATTGGAGTGATTAAAATGAGCAAATGCCAAACATGCGAGCATTTTACATATCGGGCAGGAATAAGTATTGGCCTGCAAAAAGCAACTGGAGTTACCGGCCCAACTAGACCGACCTGCTATTGCGGATTTAGCGGGATTAATTGGGAAAGGTACAGCGCCGAAATTAGAAAGCCTAGAGGGATTAAATGCGAGTACGCAGCGAAGAAATTTACCTGCAATGACTGCGGTCAGACAAAAAGCACGACAGGAGCACTGATTATTTCGTCGGCCAGCGGAACGATGGTCTGCAAGAAATGCATGGAGCGAAAAAGGGAGGAAGGTTAGGTGTCTAAAAGAAAACCAAACAAACGCAAAATGCTGAAAGTGTTGGCCGACCGGAACGCTTGGAAGCAGGTTCCGCAGATAGTGAGGAAGCAGGAGAAGGAATCATGTGGGAAATAGCCGTTGAATGCAACCCTGGGTGCATTTGTCTGACCTGTGTGAATCACAAAGGCGGGTGCGACGTATCTGACTGCCCGTGGTGCAGCGGAAAGGGCATAAGAGCGGTGATCACACCTAATACCATAGTGCCGGTCGTGTGCAGTCATTACAAGGAGGCAGGATAGGATGGGAAAGCACGTTTGGGAAGGTGTAGTGTGGAACAAGGAATATCCTGAAAGCAATTGCTTTGGGGTTGAGGATGAAGTCAGAAAGATTCCTGCGTGTGAGTTTTTGGAGGAAGTCGGTCTGAGTGGCAAACGCGTCCGCATAACGGTGGAGGTGCTGGAATGAAAATCAAAGTGTACTTAAGTATTGGATGCGGAAATGATCATGAGGACATTATCGAAATACCTGACGAGGAAATAGAAGGCAAGTCAGAGGATGAAATCGAGAAAGTGCTTTGCGAACATACCAAAGAATGGGCAAGCAACTATATAGATATTGGGTGGCAGAGAGTGGATTAGGGAGGTGCTGCAATGATGACCACAAAAGATAGGATACTACAGTTTATCCGGGATTATCACGATGAGCACCAGTGGGCCCCGTCAGTCCGGGAAATCGGCAGAGCAGTAGGGTTGCTTAGCACAAGCACAGTACAGTACCATCTTGCCGAGCTGGCCCAGCAGGGGCGTATCGTTTACAAGGGAGTGCGGCAAGTTAGGGTGGTGCGGTGATGGCATCACAAATACCGAAGAAAACCAGACAAAGAGTATTTGACCGCGACCAATGCTGCCAGGGATGCGCAAAGCCGGGAACAGAGCTGCACCATATTATATTTCGCTCGCAAGGTGGGAAACACGATGAAGATAATCTGGTCCTCTTGTGCATGAACTGACACCTCAACGCACACAGCCATAGGAAGTGGCGCAAACACTGGGAAGAGTGGGCGAAAAGACAACAAAAGGAGAACCGAAATAATGGAGATATGGAAAGATGTTCCCGGATATGAGGGATTATACGAAGTATGCTCGATAGGCCGCGTGAGAAGGTTAGATGGTAAAAGATGGAACGGAAGATCTATGGCAAAACTAAAGGGTGGAATCTTAAAGCAAAACCAAACAAGGGGAGGGTACCTGTTTGTTGGCTTATCCAAAGATGGAGCGGTGAAACAATTCAGGATTAACAGATTGGTTGCATTGGCGTTTATTCCAAACCCCGATAATCTGCCGTTCGTAGGGCATTGGGATGACAATAGACTAAATAACACAGTAGAAAACCTATACTGGACAACTCCGCAAGAAAATTGCACACATAACGGAGCGCATTTGAGGACAGCAGAGAAATGTTGTAAACCAATTATAGGACAGAGTGGGGGCATAACAATTCGGTTTAAGTCGTCAGTAGATGCTGGGAAGAATGGGTTTAATTCCTCTGCCATTAGAAACTGCCTAACAGGAAGAACCAAGACACACAAAGGATACGAGTGGAAATATACGTAACACCGAAAGAGGTGATGGAGAATGGCAGACTACCAAAACTACCAGACTGAAGTCGATCAGTATTTAACCATCCTTGGAACATATGAAACCTTGACTGACGTAGACCAGGCGGTAGCATTTGACCTGATGCAGAGGTCTTTAGCACTTGCCGAACGCTTTTCGGAAATCCATTTTGAGGTCCGGAAGGATAAAGCCTTAAGTAAATCTGATGCGGCCGCACTTAAGGACAGAATGTGGGCTATATACAGGATACTTCGGGAGGTGCATGTTGGCTGCCGGCAGATTGCGAACAGGGGGAAGGAGGGCTAAGTGTGGCTGAGTTTATCGCGAACAACCTGTTTCTGATGCTCTGGGCAGTAGCGTTTTGCAGCTTTGCGCTTGGGGCAGCGATCATGGCAGTTATGGCGATGAGCGGGCGGCAGAGCGACTGTGAGAGGTGTATTGCGCTGAGGGAGTACATTAAGGTGCGAGAAGTGCTATAAAGGAGTAGAAAGGCGGGGTTGGCGTGAAGGATTTTTGCCTTGTGCTTGAATTTGGGAAACCTGCTCAGAAAAAGCCATGGAAGTTTAATAGTCGCATAATGTGGCGGGTGGGTTGGTTGTGGTTTGCTGTGGCGGTAATAAAAATGTCGCTGTATGACTATGACAAAGAGGTGGAAAGCGGGAAAACAACCTGGATAAAATAAATCTAGGAGGTGAGCAGGTGGAGCAGAGGGCGGAGTATGTAGCAAAAAAGCGGAGTATCTACGATGAACCTTGGTGCAAGGATCTAATCAAGCGTTTGGGTCGATACCGGGAACTACAGGCTAACATCATCACTATCGAAGTAGCTATCGAAAAAAGCACATCACCAAGCCCGAGGCTAATAGCGTCCTATGGTGACAGGTTGATTTCGGGAAGTGGGGCCGGGAACCTGCCTGAAGCCATGGAATATGAGCTGCAAGAGTATAGATGGGAAATCAGGTTGCTAGATGCGGCCATTCATGCGTTACCGCCTCTGCTCCGGGCAGTAGCGGAGAAGAAATTCATTGACGGAGCCAGTGATTGGCATATCACGGACATATTTCTGCCGAGGAATTTCAGGAACCGGCACAAACAGCCTTTGTACATATCCGAGAGGACGCTGAACTATTGGAAGAAGCAGGCACTCATAGAAATGGCGAAAACTTTGGGTTATTTCAAAAATTGCAGTAAAATTGCAGTAAAATTGCACCACGAGCAGGAAAAGATGAAGTAAAATATAAATAGTGGGTACGTGCGAGAGGGATTCCTCCAGTGGTCATTATTTGAGTGACTCGAGGTGAAAACAGTGGAAAATATAATTAGTCTAACACCTGAAACTATTGAAGCTCATAAGAAGGCAATTGAAACAGTGAAAAAAGTAATGGCAAAGTACGCTAGAGCCTTTAATAGGGTGAAAATGGCTATGGAAAAACAATGGCATGAAATAAAGTTGGGATTACTCTAAACACCAGAAGGCAGAAAAATACTGATGCAGGTTGTAACTAATAACAACTGGCGCAAGGCACATGGATTGCCGTTAATGCGGAGGAAAGCATATGGAAGATAACCTATTGACCGATGAGGAGCTGGCAAAGGCGGAAAGCAAAACTTACTGGGGATTACGGCAGGAAAGTGGCCAGAAAGTTAATGAGCTTATCCTCCTGATTGTAAAAGAATTGCGACTCGATAAATTAGTAGATTGGTTAGAGAAGAAGTTGGGATAAAGCATTAGGAAGGTAGTCAATCGGCTGCCTTCTTTATTTGCCCAGAATCCGAAAGGGTGAGGTGAATGCAAGCGTGGGAAGTTCTTATAGCACTCGGTCATATGGGCCGGGGGAAGTCGAGAGAAGAACGCCGCTACCTGATGGCGCCGGATGCTGTTGCGGCAAGGAATATAGCCTTTAGCTGGGGAGCAGTCAAGGGCGTGTTGCTGGTGCAGCCCTGTACTGATGCGCAGTATATTGCGGCAGGGGAGCGGGGATTGACGATAGTGGCCAGTGAGAGCGTGATGGGGAGGGTGAATACGGCATGAACGTTGACCCAAAGGAAGTGTCGGAGTGTATGCTGGAGATACCCGAGGTTGTCGCGCGAGCTTGTATTGGACTGCCTCCTGGGGTAATAGCATTGAACATAGCTGAGGCGGTGCAGGAGTTGGCGGAGAAGCTGAACCAGGGGTGAGGCTGTGGGATGGATACGAAAGTGTATTCGATGCGGGAAAGAGTTCTTTCAGACGGACTTCGATGAGGATGAGGAAGAGTGTGGGGAGTGTCAAGCAAAGCTGCTAAGTCCGATTCCTAATAAGAGGGTGGTTGTACCGTGACTAAATATACTCATGCAGAGTTTGAAAAAATTCTTAAAGAAAAATATGGAGCTAAATATAGCTTATTAAGTGAGTATGTAGGTGCTAAATATAATGTTTTAGTAAAGTGCAATGAATGCGGCCTAACATCAAAAAGATTGCCGGTTAAATTGCTTTTTAACGGGGCATGCAAGGGATGTTTCGGCAAGGGAAGGACTAAATCACACGAACAATTCAATGAGCAAATATTTAATAAATACGGCAACGAGTTTTCGCTATTAAGTAGGTACACTCTCGATCGTAACAAAATAAAAGTAAGGCATAATTTATGTGGCGCAGAGTATGAAATTACGGCTTCATCGCTACTCCAAAATGGAGGATGCAGGTTTTGCCAACCCGCAAGATTGAGGGCAAAATTTGCTAAGACAACAGAGGAATTTATGAAGCATGTCAATGATACTACTGGTGGAGAGTACACTGTTTTAGGTGAGTATATAAATGCTAACAAGAAAATACTTATCAAGCATAATAGATGCGGGAATGAATACATGACAAAGCCGAATGTGTTTGTTCAAGGAAGTAGATGCCCAAAATGTGCTATAGAAGCGCAAAGAAGTAAAGATACGACAAATAGAAAAATAATCAGAAACATTCGTTCGAGAATTATACACATTTTACTGGGTCGCAAGAAAAGCGCACCAACGCTTAAGTTAATAGGTTGCACTAGAGCCGAACTGAGAACGCACCTCGAGGCACTATTTACAGATGGGATGACTTGGGAAAATTACGGCAAGTCTAACGGATGGCAGGTAGATCATATTAGGCCGTGTGCATCATTTGATTTAACCGATCCGCGACAACAAAGAGAGTGCTTCCATTACACAAACCTACAGCCACTATGGGCAACAGAAAATAGAAGAAAACACTCATGGTGGAATGGTGTACATTATGGAGTTGATGTAATTGCCCCAAAAGCCGTTAAGGCCTTGTAACAAACCGGGGTGCCCCAACCTCACGCAAAGTCGATATTGCGAACAGCACGCTAAGCAAGAAGCCAGGAGGTATGAGCAAGAGAGAGGGACGGCCCATGAAAGGGGTTATGGTTCGCGTTGGAGGCGTTACAGAGAACACTATTTGAGGCAGCATCCACTGTGTGCGGAGTGCCTGAAGGTGGACAAGGTTGTACCGGCTACAGAGGTAGATCATAAAATTTCCCACAAAGGTGACCATAAATTATTTTGGGACCCGAACAACCATCAAAGTTTATGCAAAAGCTGCCATAGCAGAAAGACCGTGAGAGAAGATGGAGGTTTTGGCGTTGCTAAAAAATAAGCATATCGAAGAGGTGTGGGTAGATATCGTTGGTCATCCACATTATCAAGTAAGTAATTTAGGTAGGGTAAAAAGTCGTGACCGAACTTGCAAACATAAGCAAGGCGGTCATTTTGTTTCCAGGATAAAAAAGGGCAGAATTTTAAGCCCGAACGATAACGGGAAAGGCTATCTTTCTGTTCAATTAGGCAGAGGAAAAAGATTTTATATTCATCGACTTGTAGCTCACCATTTCATACCCAACCCCGAGAACCACAAAGAGGTCAATCATATAAACGCTGATAAATACGACAATGCCGCATCTAATTTAGAATGGTGTGATAGGCAAGGAAACATAGATCACAGCGTGGCATTGGGGTTAAACCTAAAGGGCGAGCATTCGCCCAAAGCATTACTCAACGAGACGAAAGTAAAGACTATCAAAGCTCTTTTGGCAGAGGGAGTCAAACAAACCGAAATAGCAAGAAAGTATGGTGTCAGTCCCAAGTGTATTAGCGATTTGAAGTTAGGAAATACATGGAAACATATCGCCTAGCAGTGGAGGTTATGAAAGATGAAGCGATACACAATCGATAACGGTAATGAAGTGCGGCAGTAGGTGCATAGATGGAAAATGTCGGAAAATGTCGAAAGGTGGGGGAGGGGGGCATCCAATTCCTTCCAACCTTTCCTACCGAGACCAACAGCAACCTTCGCGCTAATTTTATTCGTGCATCAACTTTCCAGATTCCATAATGCATACGGTTATGGCGATAACACTAAAAACCAATACGAAGAATTCAAGGAAGGTGGTGATTTGATTGCCTGCAAGACCTAAACCGATATCTTTAATTATGTTGGAAGGCAACAAACGCCATCTAACCAAAGCTGAAATCAAACAAAGGGAAAAAGCTGAGAATAGTCTACTGACCGGCATCTCACTGAAGGAGTGGCCGGACGTTAAAGCTGACGAGATTGCGCATAAAGAGTTTGTCCGGATAAAGAAAGTTCTAAAAGCTATCAATAAGGATGATGCGCTCCATGAAGGAGTTATCAACAGGTATTGCTTGCTACACAGTGAATGCAAGAAGTTTGAAGCCCTGAAAAGTAACTGCAACGATGAACTGCAGGAACTGTACGAAGCCCACCGGAATGGCGAGATGGACTTCATGACTTATCTGGATAAAAAGGACCGCATCCATAACCGGTTTTTGGCTCTGGATAAAAAGATCATGGATAAGCGGAAGATGATGCTGGACATCGAGAAAGAGAACATCATGACCATCCAGTCAGCTCTAAGATCCATTCCAAAGAAACCTCCTGAAGAAGAGGATGGAGACCCAATGTCCGCACTTCTTAGCAGGAGGGGCGGTGGTCCCTGATGCCTTTTGATAATGAAAGCGCTCTACTGGCAACGAGCTTCATCGAGTGCCTAAAACATACCGATGGCGAGTGGTACGGCAAACCATTTAACCTTTTGCCGTGGCAGCATGGAATAATCTCCGATGTCTACGGAACCCTAACGAACGAAAGAAGCAGGCAGTATCAATTCGTCTACCTGGAGGTTCCCAAAAAGAACGGGAAAACTGAGCTAGCCGCAGCCGCAGGGGTATATCATACGTTCTGCGATGGCGAGATTCGCGGAGAGGTTTACGGCTGTGCAGCCGAGCGATCGCAGGCATCGATTGCCTTTGACGTTGCAGTTGAAATGATTGAACAATGCCCACCGCTTAAAAAGCGCTGCAAATATACGGCTAGCAAAAAACGCCTTGAGGATACCAAAACAAAGACATTCTATCAGGTGCTTTCGGCTGAGGCATACTCGAAACATGGTTATAAGCCTTCTGCGGTCATATTCGATGAACTTCACGCTCAGCCCAATCGTCAGTTGTGGGACATAATGACCTTTGGCGCGGGCGATGCAAGACGTCAGCCTATTTGGTGGGTAATAACCACAGCCGGCGACGATCCGGACCGTAATTCAATTGGTTGGGAGATACATGAGAAGGCCCAGAAGATTGTTTCTGGGGAGATTGTCGACCCGCGCTGGTACTGCCGGATTTACGGACTACCCGAAGATGCGGACCCGTGGGATGAAGAAAATTGGCATAAAGCAAACCCATCCTTGGGACATACAATTCCAATCGAAAAAGTACGACAAGCCGCAATTGGAGCCAGAAATAATGAGGCCGAGGAGCGGCTTTTCCGTTGGCTCAGACTTAACCAGTGGATATCGGTCAAACGCATTGGTTGGCTACCACTAACGCTGTGGGACTCTACAGTCGGGAAATGGTCAAAAGCAGACCTTGTCGGTAAAAAATGCTATCCAGGACTGGATTTGTCCAGCACTGTTGACTTAACCGGGCTTGCTTTAGTTTTCCCACCCCAGGAAGGCCTGGAGGACTGGCGGGTGTTGATTGAGGGCTGGATTCCTGAGGACAACATGAAAGAAAGAATCCAACGTGACGGCGTTCCCTATGACCGATGGGTTAAACAAAGTTTTCTCCATGCCACTCCGGGAAATGTCGTTGACTATGAATTTGTTGAAGCCAGAATCCTGACCCTCAGCAAACAATACAAGTTCCTACATGGGGGTACGGACCCATGGAATAGCCGGATGCTAACCCAGAGACTGCAAAAAGAGAACGTGGAATTTCTGGAAGTTAGCCAGAATATGGCCAACATGTCACCAGCCATGAAGGAGATTGAACGTCTTTTGCGGTCTGGCCAGTTTACCCACGAGGAAAACCCGCTGGCGAGGTGGTGCTTCGGTAATGTTGTCACTGCTGTAGATGGTAATGAAAATATTAAGCCAATGAAAAATAAGTCCAAAGACCGGATTGACCTGACGGTAGCTTGGATAAACGCCATGGCTATTGCTGTGAGGATGGAAACAACTGGACCTTCGGTGTATGAAGAGCGCGGCGTGAGAACTTTTTAGGTGGTGAAAGCAACCGTATGCGTGAAGAAAAGAAAAATTATAGACCAGATCCAACTGACGTTTTTGTTTTTATGGGCATTGGGCTAATCGGGGCAGGCACATGGTTAATCAGCCGACCAGCTTCATTGATTGTTGTAGGTAGTCTACTGCTATTGCTGGCTTTGGCACCATATCTGGCTAATCTATTCAAGTCCGGGAAGTAGGTGAAGGATATTGGGTATCGTATCAAGTTTGTTTAAAACTAAAAACAGCGCCCTCAGTAACCCGGAAAAATGGCTTATCGACCTTCTGGGTGGCGCTAAATCAAAGTCTGGAGTCCAGGTCAACATTGACCGGGCATTGCAGGTAATGGCTGTTTACGCTTGCGTTAAGCTGTTAAGCGAAACCATTGCCAGCTTACCTCTCCCACTGTATCGAAGGCTTGAGCGGGGCAAAGAAAAAGCCTATGCGCATCCACTGTATCCAGTCCTGCATGATATCGCAAACCCGGAAATGACCAGCTTTGAGTTTCGGCAGACGCTAATGGTGAACATGCTCCTAACTAAGGGTGGTTTTGCTGAAATAGTGAGGAATGGAGCCGGGCAAATTGCAGAATTATGGCCGATACCAAGCGGCAGCGTTGACGTAAAAAGAGACCCAAAAACAAAGGAGTTGTTATACTTCATCCATGCCCCTGACGGTAAAGGGTATATCCTTAAAGCCAGTCAAGTCCTGCACCTTAAGGGCATGAACTTGGATGGGGTGAACAGTTTTGAGCCGGTTGTTTTGGCCAGGGAGGCATTCGGCTTAGCCATAGCCACCGAAGAATTTGGGGCGCGGTTCTTTAGTCAGGGTACCAATGCCGGTGGCATAGCAGAGTACCCTGGCCAGTTAAGCGATGAGGCATTTGAGCGATACAAAAAAACATTCAACGAGGCTCATTCCGGACTGACCAACAGCAACCGGATTATTTTTTTGGAGCAAGGACTCAAGTTCCATAAGATTGACACGCCCCCGGATAGTAGTCAATTTATAGAGAGCAGAAAGTTTCAAGTAATTGAAGTTGCAAGGTTTTTTAATGTCCCGCCGCACATGATAATGGATCTTGAGCGAGCCACATTTTCTAACATTGAACAACAAGCGATAGGATTTGTGGTGTACACAATGCGCCCGTGGTTCGTGAAGATTGAACAAGCCATATCGAAAGACCTACTAAACCCTACAGAACGCAAAAAATACTTCGCCAAGTTTACCGTTGATGGCCTTCTACGGGGTGACTTCCGGACCCGAATGGAAGGTTATTCTTTTGGCCGTCAAAACGGATGGCTCAGTGCTAATGACATCCGGGAGTTGGAGGATATGAACCCGATTCCTAACGGTGATATTTACCTTCAACCTCTAAATTATATCGAAGCTGGTAAAGAACCAACTGAGCAAACAAGAAACCAATAATTTTGTGAGATAGCTCGACGGGGCGAAAGGCGGTCCTCCAGCCGCCGTTCTCACTTAAGAACTGGAGAGAAACACAATGGAGGGTGTTTTTATTATGCCTAAATTTTTGGATTTAACAAACAGGCGATTCGGTAGGCTTGTAGTGATTGAGTTAGTGGGCAGGAATAAAAGTCATAATGCACCTAAATGGTGTTTTTTATTTTTTTGAAGGGAGGTGAAGGGTTTGAAAAATAATAAAAAGTTTTGGAACTTCCGAGCGGAAGCGAACTCAGAAAGCGCGGAACTGCTCCTATATGGCGAAATCAGCAGCTCCTCCTGGTGGGGAGATGAGGTAACGCCAAAGCAATTCAAAGAAGACCTTGATGCACTGGGAAATGTCAGCGAAATCAAGGTCTTTATTAATAGCCCGGGCGGTGATGTGTTTGCGGGACAAGCCATTCACAGCATATTGAAGCGGCATAACGCCAAAATCAGCGTCTACGTTGACGGTTTGGCCGCCTCCATAGCATCAGTTATAGCAATGGCCGGGGACACAGTCTACATGCCCAAAAACGCAATGATGATGGTACATAAGGCATGGACTTGGGCCGCAGGAAACTCTGATGATTTCCGAAAACTCGCTGACGATTTGGAGAAAATCGAGGAGTCAATAATTGCCGCATACGAGAGCAAGACAGGTTTGAGCAAAGAAAAAATTGTTGAGCTAATGAAAGCTGAGACATGGATGACGGCCGAGGAAGCGGTTTCTTATGGCTTTGTGGATGAGATTGAACCAGAAAAAGCGGTTGCAGCGTCTCTGAAAGCCGGAATTCTCACTATAAACGGGCAGCAAATAGATCTAAAAAAGTATAAAAACGCACCAAAACTAGTCATTTTGCCGCCTGAAAAGCCCAAAAATCAGCAAAACGAACCACCGGCACCGCCGGCACCGGATGAATCAACGGGAGAACACAATCCAAATGCTGAGCTGTTAGCCTTGAAGCGCAGGCAGCTTGAAATAAAGGAAAAAGAAATTATTTAACAAAGGGAGGGCTCTTTTGTGAGAGACATTAATGAAATGAAGGGTAAAAGAGCTTCGCTTGTAGTCGAAGCAAGGGAAATCCTCGACCTGGCCGGCAAGGAGAACCGGGGACTGACTGCTGAAGAGCAGCAGAAGTACGACAGGATTATGGCTGACGTGGACAGAATGGCCGATGAAATCAGGCGGGAAGAGCGGGTCAAGCAACTCGAAGCCGAAATGCGGAATAGCCCCGGACCTACCAACCATCCGACCCCAAGCGCAAGTCGGGAAACTAATCCCAGAGCATCTCAAGAGTATCAAGATGCATTCTGGAACGCTATCCGGCATGGTCACAATGCCCTGGAGCCGCAGCAGTACCGGTTACTCCAGGAGGTCCGCAACAGCCTCTTTGTCGGCACTGACACCGCCGGCGGCTTCTTGGTCGGGGAATCTTACGAGACCCAACTGATTCAGGCTCTGGAAGAAGAAAATGTCATGAGGACCCTGGCCGCCGTAATCCGTAGCAGCAATGACCGCAACATCCCTGTAGTTGATAGCCACGGCATTGCATATTGGACCGGTGAAAATGATCCATTCACTGAATCTGATGAAACTTTTGGGCAAAAGACCCTGCGGGCACATAAACTGACCTGCCTGATCAAGGTTTCTGAAGAACTGCTGCAGGATTCTGTGTTCGACCTTGAGGGGTACATCCAGAATGAATTTGTTCGCCGGATTGGTGCCAAGGAAGAGTCTGCCTTTGTGAATGGAGACGGCATCAACAAGCCCAAGGGAATTGTTGTCGATGCACAGGTTGGCGTAACCGCAGCCTCTGCGACTGCCATCACTACCGATGAGATTGTTGACCTGTACCACAGCGTCAAACGTCCTTACCGGCGCAAAGGAACTTTCATGGCTCAAGATGCTACTATCAAGGCTATCCGCAAACTGAAGGATGCTGACAGTCAGTACATTTGGCAGCCTGGCCTGCAAGCCGGTGAACCTGACCGTCTCTTGGGTCAGGCCATTGTAGCCTCTGCCGATATGCCTGCTATAGCCACTGGCAACAAGTCCATCCTGTTCGGCGACTTCAGTTACTACTGGATTTCCGACAGAGCTGGACGTGTGTTTCAACGGTTAGGCGAACTGTATGCCGCAAACGGACAAGTTGGCTTCCGGGCCTGGCAGCGGGTCGACGGCCTACTGACCTTGGCCGAAGCTGTGAAGGCCCTGAAACAGGCGTAATCTGAGTGATTAGGGAGGGGCCAATCCCCTCCCTCCAAATTGAGGAGGGATAATAATGGCAAGTAGAGACTTATATAACAGCGTATCCCCGGCTTCGTCCATTGTTGCGCAAGCCGTAACTGCGGCGGCTAACGGAACAGGGGTTGACTTGCAAGGCTTCGAGAGCGCGGATGTGCTTATTGACCTGGGGACCTTCGCAGGAACTACCCCCACCGCAACCATCCAAATTCAAGAAAGCGATGACAACAGCACCTTTACTGCTGTTGCGGCTGCCGATTTGATCGGTGGAGCCCTGCCGACAACCATCGATACTACCAACGACGTCGCACTTTATGAGCGGGGATATATCGGTACTAAAAGGTATCTCCGTGTAGCTGTGACTGCGGTTACCGGCACTGGCCCGAGTCTGCCAATGTCAGCAGTAGTAGTGCGCGGACATGCCCGGAGCAAACCAGCCAGCTAATCGATAATTGAGCGGGAGGTCTCCCTCCCGCCCCTTTTGGGGTGAGAACTATGAAAAAAGTTAAAGTACTGGTCAGTATCGCTTCGGTTACATGGAGTTATGCTCCAGGTGATATTGCCGAAATAGATGTTGCGGAGGCCGAACGCTGGGTTAATGCCGGAATCGCAGAGGAATTGCCAAAGCCGGAAGTCGTGATCATTGAACCACTGGAAAAAGCTGAGCCACACCCCGTAAAGCGGAGGAAGGCGGTGAAGTAGAATGGCCCTCAAGCTCATAACCGCCCCAGTATCTGAGCCTATCGACCTGACAACCGCGAAGTCACATCTCCGCGTGGATACCATCGATGATGACAGCCTGATTACATCGCTCATTATCGCTGCCAGGGAGTATGCCCAGGGCTTTCAGAATCGCGCTTTTGTCACGCAAACCTACGAGCTATGGCTTGATGCCTGGCCGGAATATATCCAGATTCCCCGGCCTCCACTACAGTCTATAACCTCAATCAAATACTACGGCACCGACAATGCTGAGTATACTCTGGCCCCGGCTGACTATTTCGTTGACAGTGTCAGTGAACCTGGGAGAGCTGTCCTGGCCTATGGCAAAAGCTGGCCCTCGACCACCCTCCGACCGGCAAATGGGATTGTGGTAACGTTTGTAGCGGGCTATGGAGCGGTGGCGAGCGTCCCACAGCAAGTCAAACAAGCGATGTTACTGCTTATAGGACATTGGAACGAAAACCGGGAAGCGGCAATAAGTGGGGCCATCAGCAGAGAGATTGAGTTTGCGGTTCATGCGCTGCTCACGATGGATCGGGTTGTCCCGGTGTAGGGGGGATGATCTTTGAACGCAGGCGAATTAAGGCACAGAGTAAAAATCCAACAGAAAAGCGTAACCAGGGACTCCTTTGGGGCGGAATCCGTTACCTGGAGCGACGTTGCAACGGTTTGGGCCGTCGTTGAGCCTCTGCGAGGACGGGAGTTTTTCGGCGCTCAGCAGGTTAATGCCGAAGTCACAACCAGGATTCGTATAAGATACCGCTCTGGAGTTGTCCCAACCATGAGAGCACTGTACGGAAGCCGGGTTTATGACATTCAGAGCGTCATTAATCTGGATGAGCGAAACCGGGAATTGCAATTGATGTGCAAAGAGGTGGTCTAAATGCGTACCAAGATGCAGGTCAAGGGCCTAAAAGAGTTAAAACAGGCGCTTGAAAAAGTGGGACAGAACGTCGAGGAAGTGCTTGTGGAAGCGGTCATGGCAGGAGCAAAGGTTATAGAAAAAGCATCGAAAGATAAGGCTCCAGTGAAAACTGGGAAGCTTAAAAGATCTATTGGCGTTAAACTCAAAGAAAGAACACCTTATAACGCCATTGCCACGATTGGCCCTAATGATGAAGGTTTTTATGGTACTTTTGTAGAGCTGGGCACCAAAAAGATGGCCGCCAAACCCTTCCTTAGGCCAGCTTTCGATGAAAACGTCCAAGAGGCCCGAAAGGAAATACGAAGAGTGCTAAAAGAAGCAGTGGAGCGGGGTGTATAGCATGATTATCGAAGAAGCCTTATATGCCCACTTAAACACCTACGCTAATCTCACTGCCCTGGTGGGCAACAGAATCTACCCGCTGGTCCTGCCGCAAAAAGGTAGTTACCCAGCAATAACATACCAGAAAGTTAGCGGACCGCGATTACATGCGCTTCAGACGGACCCAGGAACGGCTCATCCGCGATTTCAAATCTCGTGTTGGGCACAAACCTATAGCAAGGCCAAAGCCGTAGTCAAGCAGGTGCAAGCGGCTTTGCAGGATTTTAGCGGAATCATGGGCGGTGCTGGCGGAGTGCAAGTGGATGCGGTTCTTTTTGAAAATGAATTCGACCTATACGAAGAGGAAACCGAAGGGAAAACCGGGCTATACCATATCCCGGTTGATTTTATTATCTGGCACCAAGAGTAGAAGGAGAGTGATATAAGTGGCAATTGCAGGCAAAAGCGGCTCGTTATACGTGGGCGCTACCCCGGCGAAGGTGGCCGAAATTAGCGGTTGGTCCCTGGATTTAGGTGGCGACAATATTGACACTACCAATTTTGACTCCAACGGATGGAAAGAATATCTGGCCGGTTTGAAAGAATGGAGCGGCAGCGCAGAGGGCAACTTCAAGTTTACTGACACCACCGGGCAGAAAGCGATTTATGATGCTTGGGCTGCGGGAACTTCGTTGTCCGCAGAATTTCGCCTTGGCACAACTAGTCCGAAATTTAGTGGGGCTATATTTGTATCCTCTGTTGGCATAGAGGACCCGGTGGACGACAAGATAACCGTAACCTTTGATTTTCAAGGCTCTGGCGCACTGACCTATACGGTTTAATGGTGGGGTGAATTAATATGATTTTGAAATACGTGGGGGCCGAGGACTACCTTGGCCCTAACTTTGTTGCCCGACCAGGGGATTTGGTGGAATTTAAGGACGCAATAGCTCAAGAGAAACTAGAGAAGGAGAACAACCTGTGGGAGGTGACTGAAGTTGGCGCTTCAAGGAAAGCTAGGGGCCGTATACGTCCAGACTAGCGCTGCCCCGGTAGCATTCGTGGACGAAGCTACTACCGCTGATGCAGCGAAAAAGCGTTATACCATAACCAATACCGCAAAAAGGTATTGGGATAAGAATACAGCTGTCACGGTGAAGAAAGATGCAGTTGTCCAGACTACTGGCTTTACCATCGAGTACGCAGGTGGAGTGGTGGTATTTGATACCGCCTTAACTACCGAAGTAATCACGGTTTCAGGCTCTTCGCTCACGGTTGCTCAATCCGGTGGGTTCTTTAACTGGTCTGCCGACATGGGAGCGGATATGTCCGATATTACCACCTTTATGTCTAGCGGGTGGAAGGAATTCCAGTCCGCGCTTAAAGAATGGTCGGGTAGTGCTGAAGCCTACTGGGGCGACTCATCTTTCTTTGATAAACTAGGTACTGAGGTGGTCGTAGTTCTTTATGCAGATTCCGGAGCGGCCAAATATCGGTTTGAGGGATTTGCAATCATCACTGGGGACGGGATAGAGGCCAATGTGGACGATGTGGTTCAGGAGGGCATTGATTTCCAAGGCGTGGGGCCGTTGTACTATCATGAAGGCTAAAGGGGGCTAATCTATGAGGACTAAAGCAATAACAATCAATGGGAAATCCTTTGAGATAACCGAAAAAAGAATCTCCGAACTTGAGGAACTGTTCAAGAATGTTAAAGTCGAGAAATTCCTGTCTCTAAATAACTTTAACGAGCTAATAACCACTATCTACACCGATGTTAAACAGATTCTAGGGATAAGCATAACTGACGAAGATTTAAGAAACGCCTACCCCAGTGAAATCGAGGAAGCGGTGGAGGCGTTTATTGATGTAAATTTTTTCGGCCTGAAGCGAGTGGCTGGACCGTTAATCAATCTTGCTCTCGCTGGATTAGCCCGGAAGTCATAGTTCTTTTCGCCCGTGAGTTCGGGTGGACGGTAGACGACACCAAGAAGTTAACACCCTCCGAAGTGAGCGAAATAGCCCAAGAGCTGAAATTCCAGCTGAAATATGCGGATTATCAGGAATCCTACCGGTTTGCCTTTCTGGCCGCAGTAACGGCTAACATGCAACGAGGAAAGAAAAAGAAAGCCATCAAAGCAGAGGACTTTGTAGGTAAATTGCCGGAAAGAAACAAGAAAGATGCCAAGCCTAAAGACGACTTGGCATCTCTTATTAAGTTAGCGAAAGCTAAAGGCTTGTGGGTTCCGGGAAGTTAGTTGCTTTTCTCCTTGGTCGATCCCTCTTGCAAGCCCGCCTTGAAGGAACCAAGCCAGGTATCCGGCTCGCCTATTGCTCTTTTAGCCGCTTTTATGGCGGCTATTTTACTGCCGCCCTCGAGAATTATTTGTTTTGCAACATCCGGAAGTTCACAATGATGATTCTCAAACCAAAAGTTCTCAAACTCCGATAACCTTTTGTTCAGTTGTTCTTCTTTGCTTGTTCCAGTCGATTTCGCCGTAGCAATCTCTTTTTCGCACAGGGGACAATAACGTTTCACCAAGACCTTTTTCAGCATTTGGTAGACGACACCTGCGATGATGGCGCTAGTAATTCCTTGGCCGGTATGGGGTAGCCATTGATTTAGAGCTAATCCAGAAAGCGCCCATGTCGGAAGGGTTAAAAAATAGATAGCATTCTTCTTTGGCTTAGCGATTGGTGTAATTTCGTACGTGCAGTGAGGACAATTAATCATGCGATCACACTCCTTTTCTTCCCATTATATAACAAGAATTCCCAAAGCTAAAGGGCGAGAGGTGATATTTAATGAAAGTCGGAGAATTGTTCGCACAGCTAAGACTTAGCGATAAAGACTTCTACAGAGGGCTAAAGGGCGCGAATAAAGGTTTTAGTTCGTTTGTTGACTCTATCACCTCCAACGCTGTAACTATCGGCACAGTAATTGGAGGTATCGCCACTGGTGCACTCACCCAACTTGGCATTGGGTTCAACGCTTCCATGGAGCAGGCCCAAATGGGATTCACAACCATGCTGGGCAGCGCTGAAAAGGCCGATGCTTTCCTGAAAGAACTAGCTGATTTTGCAAAAAACACACCCTTTGATTTCCCGGGTCTCCGTGATGCGGCCAAAAAGATGATTGCCTTTGGTTTTGAGTCAAAGCAAGTCATCCCAACTCTAACGGCTGTCGGCGATGCCGTAGCCGCCGTTGGTGGTGGGCAAGAAGTAATTGATAGGGTTTTACTCTCGATGGGTCAGATTAAAGCCACTGGCCGGGCAACCTGGCAAGAAATAAAGCAGATGGGGGAAAACGGCATACCTGCCCTGTCTATGCTGGCAGAAGCATTTAATACCACCGAAAAAAATGTGATGGACATGCTTTCCAAAGGCGTAATACCTGCTGACAAAGCTATTCAAATCCTAACTGAGGGCATGAATAAGCGATATGGCGGCATGATGAAGAACATGGAAAACACCTGGAACGGCATGGTGTCCAACATAAAAGACGGGGCAACTTTTCTTGTAGGGTCGGCTTTTGCGCCGATCTTTAACATTTTGAAAGGAAAGGTGCTTCCGGTGGTCAAGGATACAGTAGCTGAATTGCAACAGAACTTCGATTCTGGCGGCGGTTTGGCTGGGGCGTTGAAGATTTTAGTACCGCCAGGGCTATCTGATAACCTAAAGGATGTCTCTGACTTTATCGCAGAGCTGAAAACTAAAATCCAAAGCCAGGACTGGGAGTCTGTTGGGAAAGCCATTGGTGAAGCATTGAAAAAAATGGTTCAAAGCATGACTGGCTTTGGGAAGTCACTTATAGACAAACTTGGACAAGAAATGGAACAGATAGACTGGGCTGCAGTTGGGAGAAATTCAGTGAAGGTCGCCGCTGGTTTTGCTCTTGGTTTTGCAGCCGGGCTACTCGACCCTGCTGTATGGTGGCAAATCCTAAAGGAGCATTGGGATGTAATTCTCGAAGTAATTCTAGGCATCGTCCTTCTTCCCGAGGGTATCGTGGCGAAAATAGCTGCAGGACTTGCGAAAATTCCTCTAGCTGGAAAATTCCTCTCATGGATGGTTACACAGGTCAGCAAATTCGGGAAAGAGGCACTTGCTCCGGTAGGGCAATTACTCAAAGATTTCGCTGGGGCTATGATGGACGGTTTTACAAAATCAATCGGCTTATCAGGTGGGAAACTACTGCCAAAGCTCCTGGAGGTTATTACTGGCGCGGTCAACGGAATAAAGGACTTCGGCGAGACCCTGTATCTTAAAGGCATGTACTTTATGGAACGGTTAGGGGCCGGATTAGCCAATGCCGGACCAAAGCAGGTAGTTCAGAAAGTCAGGGATATAATTGCAAATGTAGACTCTTTTCTTTCTGGCACCATTTCCAAGTTCATTGACAAAGGCCGCAACATCGTTGAAGGCCTCTGGCAAGGCATCAGCGAAAAAGGCGGTTGGCTGGTCGGTAAAATCAAGACCTTTGTCAGCGAAAACATAGTCCAACCGGTCAAAAACCTCCTTGGTATTCAATCCCCCTCCAAAGTCATGGCTGAGTTCGGTAAATATGTAGCCGAGGGCTTAGCTCAAGGGATCGAAGAAAATAAGGGCAAAGTGGCTGACAAAAGTAAACTCCTGGCCGAGGCTATCGCTGGTGCGCTGGATACTATCCAAAGCAAACTCAACCTAACCGGCGATATAGCCAAGGCCAAATTTGACCTATTCATGGCCAAAATGGGCGAAACTGCTACTGAAAGCGAGAAATACAAGACTAAGCTTGATATGCTCAACACCCAACTAGCGGCTCAAAATGACACCGTGACCCTGGTGCAGAGGGCCTACGATAAGATGGTGAAGGTCAAAGGCCAGGCCGCAAGCGAGAGCCAGAAGCTATACTTGCAACTGTTGCAAGAGCAGAAGGCTCAATCAGACCTCCGGGCTGAGATAGCAGCCACCAATAAGACCCAGGCAGAAAAACGCACATCCTGGACCGCAGCGGACTACCTGTTCGACGCGGCACAAAAGGCTTGGGATTCCGGTAACACTCGGTTGGCCAGCGATTACATGAACACAGCTATTAATGGTGGTGGCCCTGCCATAGGCTCCGACGAGTATCGGGCAGCTAATCCGGACATGCCGGATTGGTTAGGTGGGGGCAAAGTCACAGCCCTAGCCTCTGGCGGCATCGTCACCCGGCCCACTCTAGCCATGGTCGGCGAAGGTGGGGAGAGTGAGGCAGTTTTACCATTGAGCAGACTTGGCGACATGGGCGGCGGAGAACAAACCATCATCATTCAGCTTGACGGGCGAATCATTGCCAAACAAACTGTACAGCACATGCCTGGTATCCTGCGGCTGTCGGGGGTGAAAATATAGATGGCTATCGTGCTGACAATTGGCGGAGTGGACAAAACCTCACTCTTGAGGGTGGACAGCCTACAACTGACAGACACCCTCAATAGCCGGGACACCTGTTCGTTTATATTGCTGGACAAAGCAGGCACCTACCGCCCTGAAGTAGGGCAGGAAGTCATAATCACAGATGGAGGCACCCGCAGATTTGCAGGAACCATCGATGAACCAGATGAAGAAGCCATACCAGGGAATAACGCCCTGCGTTTCGATTGTTCTTGCGTAGATTACAACCAGATCCCGGACCGGCATTTAGTAGCCAGGGTGTACGAAAACCAAACTCTTGGCAATATCGTCCGGGATATTGTCACTCAGGATTTAGCCGGTGAGGGTATAACTACAACTAAAGTCCAGGATGGGCCGACGATTACCAAGGCAGTATTCAACTACCGGACGGCGACAGAGGCATTCAACGACCTGGCCGAGCTAACAGGATATGCCTGGAATATCGACTACAGCAAGGATTTAGCCTTTTTCACAAGGGAGACTAACCTGGCCCCGTTCTCCTTGACCGACACCAGCAAGAACTTCCGGAACATGTCAGTAAAGACCACCAGGGGGCAGTACCGGAATAAGCAATACATCCGGGCAGGACAGGACATAACCGACCCCAGGACGGATAGTTTCAAAGGCAATGACAAGGATAAGGCCTTTGTACTTAACTTTGAGGTAGCCAAAGTCCCTACGGTGAAGGTTAACGCCGTTACCAAAACCGTGGGCATCCGAGGCCTTGAAACAGGAAAGGACTTCTACTGGTCAAAGGGAGAGAAGGAAATCACCCAAGATGATGCTGCAACTCCCTTAGCTAGTACTGACATCCTGGATGTCACTTACCAGGGTTTATTCCCCATTATCCTGGTTTCGCAAAGTGATTCAGAAATAAGCAGTAGGCAAGCCGTAGAGGGTGGCACCGGTGTCTATGAGTCCATCGAAGATGACCAGAGCATAGACAGCGAAAACTTGGCCACCCAAAAAGCAGACGGCCTTCTGAGGAGATTCGGACGGATACCCCGGATAGTGGAATTTGAAACCGATACGGCGGGGCTTGCAGCAGGTCAGCTAATCACCATCAACGTAACCAAGCACAACCTTAATGCTCAATTCTTGATCGACAGCGTGACGGCCTGGGACGTTGAAGGCAAGTTCTTGCGGTACAGAGTGAGAGCATTGGACGGCGAGAGCCTTGGATCCTGGGTCGACTTCTTCAAAAAGCTGGCAGAAGCTGGCAGGAAGTTTGTCATCCGAGAGAACGAGGTACTTATCCTGTTGCGCAGGTCTACGGATACAATAGTCGTATCTGACACGCTCACGGTAACAACCAGCGCCTATGCTGCAGCTGAAGTCGGAACAGCTATCGTAGGTTTTTCGGAGGTGTCATAGATGAAGAAACATAAAAAACAGCAAAGTGCCGATACTGTTGAACTGCCCGTAAACGTGACTATTGAAATTCATGATGCCGAAACCGGAAAGTTGTTACGACAGGAGAAACGACATAACCTTATCACCCTGGTTTATAGGAATCTTATAAGAGATATCATGAACGGCACGCCTGCCACCGGAACGATTAGTCACTTTGCGGTTGGTACTAGCAATACGGCGCCAACGGCCAACGATACTGCCTTGGGAGCAGAAGCGTTCCGGGATGTAGTCACAAAGCGCACCCCAGATTCTGGCAAACTGACAATCCAGTATTATCTAGGTTCAACATCCGCAAATGGCAATACCCTGCAGGAAGCGGGCCTGTGGAATGCTGGGTCGGGCGGTACACTTGCGGCCAGAGTGATATTTCAGCCGATTATTAAGACAACGAGCATCACGGCGACATTTACATGGGATATCAATGTCAATGCCGTGGCCGGTTAAGGAGGTGCATTAGATGGCTACAAAAGTTTTCCCAACTGTTAACGACGTCGGGAGCGCCGGCTCCGGCAAAACCATAACAGAAGCCAACCTCATCGCCTGGCTAAAAGCGCTCATTGCCCAAAACTTCGTCGTCTCCGGCTTCACCGTTCCCGCATCTAGCGTAGACCTCACTTTGAGCATAGCGCTCGGCCAAGCCTGCATAGATGGCCGCCGGGTCGACATCGACACTGCTACCACCGTGACCTGCACGGCCAATGCGACTAACCACATCTATCTTAAGCTGACCAAAGATGCCAGCCAGAATGTCACTGGGGCGGTGTTCGAGGTAAACACTACCGGGGTAGCACCGGCGGACAGTGTGAAAATCTGTACAGCTGTGGCCGGGGCTAGCTCTATTTCCAGCACCGCGGATGCAAGAGTGCTGTATCCGTTTGCGTATTCGCAGATGCCGTATGTGGCAATCAACAAAGCCGGAGACACGATGACGGGAAAATTAACAACATTGCTCGGTGACCTAGGAACCGCGGTGGGCAGCACAATTGAATTAAATGAAGTCACGGCTGGGGTTGACGGAAATTCAGTTAGGCTTATTGCAAGGTTACGTAGAACAGCTGACGGTGTTGGATGGTCTACTGCGGCAATAGATATTCTGCGGAGAACTGATATTACTGACCAGGGATACATTACTTTTCATCCTGACGGCACGTTACAATACAATGGCAACACCGTCTACCACGCTAGCAATAAAAGCGACATAATTGCCACCGGCACATACTCAGACACCACGACCAGCATAGTTGCTTCTGGAACGTATACGCTCAATATTCCCATTGGGACCTCGAAAAGCCAAGTTAGGATATTATGGAATGGCTATGCGGGAGTAACCACTATATCTGATTATATGGGTGGTGAAATTGTTTGTACTGCAAATAATCTCGAAACAGTTGCATTTTGGGTAATTGATGTAAACAACGACTTTACGCGTAGTACTTTGCGGTCTGAACTTGGCTATGTAGCAGAGGGTTTTGGAGCAACTATCCGTTGCACTGAATGCTATATTTCCGGAACAAACTTGGTGATGGTGTTCTCGAACACGGATACCGGCGCTGCACAGACACTTCGTATTGATAAACTCCATTGGATGGCTGTATAGGAGGTGTACTCGATGTCAAATAGTATACAAATAGTTTTTGATGAGGTTACCGGGAAAAAACTGCGTATGATGAGTAACAGCACTATACCAGACGGCAACTCTGACGAAGCCAAAGCCGGTGAAGTATCCTGGGTTGAAAAAGACCCTGCTATCATTGAACAAATCTTGCAAAATGATGTAGAACTGCAAAACGGACAGCTTGTTTTTACACCAAAAGCACCGCCGAGTCTGGATGTGCTTAAGCAGCGGAAACTGGCCGCTTTCAAGACCCAGGTAGCCCCAGGGGTAGCGTTCGAACGCGCGCCGGATTATAAACAGCGCAATGTAGGCATGGCCATCTATGATGCCGCCACCACTACATCTATTATCAATTGGGTGAAAGCCGTCAGGTCGGCCGTGGATGAGACAGAAACTGCTATACTCACAGCCACTGATGAAACTGCCTTGGACGTGGTAGATGTTACTGCCGATAGTCTACGAGCCAGAGCAGAGAGTATATTTACAACATTATAAGCCCCGTGCCGAGCGGGGTAATTTTATTACCAAGGGAGGGCGGGGGATGGCGGTATGCGAAACCAAATGCGAAGCAGTAATTAGGCTTGATCAAGAAGTGACAGATTTGAAGGGTTGGCAGAAATCACAAAATGGCGCTATCCACCGGGTGGAGGAGAAGGTTGACAAATTACAGTTCTGGATGATGACAGCGGCTGGCGGTATCGCCATAAGCTTTGTGACGCAGTTACTGTTTTTCCTACTCAAGAAAGGGTGATATTATGCAGATAATCACCGCCGACCAAGCTAAAAAAATGCTCACCCCGCATGATGGCGGATACCGATTCAACCATGTGGGCCAGGTCCGATACATGACCGACGATTCAAAGCCACCGGTGACCCTGACCAAAGCGGAGGAAATCCTGACCAAACTGGCCGCCAGAATCCCGCTCAATTGGTTGTCTATACCCATCTTCCTCCTGCCGTATTCGCTAAGGCAGTGGGACAAAGTATGGGGGCAGTCCTACATTGCCGAGGTATTCGCTACTCATATGATAGTCGGGGCCGGGTGCGATGAGCAAACTTTCGTCCACGAGTTGGGGCATGTCTTTGCCTATCGCTTCCTGGATGCAGACCCATTTGACGGCTGGGATGAGTCGAAATATGCCGAGTACAAGGCTACTCGCGGGCTGACCAGCGATGATAAAGATTGGTATTATCGCAGGCCGGGCGAGGTATTTGCAGAGGATTTCAGGTACTTGTTGGGCTTCGGGCCGTGGGAATTCGATGAAGTTCCCCCACCGGAGCCTGTTATTTTGGATTTTATTCTTGGTTTCCTGATTGGAGGGAATAGCATGTCACTTGCAGATGTGGACTTGCGCAAACCCAGTGGAGTGAGCGCCCGGACAATAGACAAGTTTCTGGCCGGTACGCCTCTGGCCGGCCTGGGAAAAGCATTCATACTGGCTGAGCAGCAGTGGGCGGTGTCGGCCCGTTACTTGACAGCCCATGCGGTGCTGGAGAGCGGTTGGGGGCGGAGCAAAATTGCACAGGACAAGCACAACCTGTACGGCTTCCAGGCCTATGACAGCAGTCCTTATGCATCGGCTAGGGCATTTCCCAGCTTCGAGGAGTGTATCAAGTATGTGGCCCAATACGTGGCCCGGAACTACCTCAACCCGGACGGCAAGTACTGCAACGGGCCATCGCTACGGGGAATGAATAAGCGGTATGCCACTGACCAAAAGTGGGCGGACAAAATTGCCTCGTTGATGCGGAAAATTGAACTTGAGGAGGAGAAGCCTGTGGCTGACAAAAAAGAAGTATTCAGCGACATCAAGGGCCACTGGGCCCATGACATTATCGTGAAAGCAAAAGAACTGGGACTGATGAGCGGTTATCCTGACGGAACTTTCCAGCCGGACAAGCCTGTTACCAGGGCGGAGCTGGCTGCGGCTCAGGTGAAGATGTTCGAGAAGATTGCTGAGGCTATTCAGGCTGTGGCGAAGAAGTAGGAGGGGAAAACATGGAAACTACCGTATCAATCCTGCAAGACCTGTTTATGCGCCTTTGGGGAACGCCCTACCTCCCGGAGACCATCATTACTGCAGCTACCCTGGCCGCCGTAGAACTGGCCAAGAAGAAGGGGCTTAACAAGGTATATGCCCCTGCACTGTCTGTATCTGTGGCAATTGTGCTGAGTTTGCTTAATGCTTTTGTAACCGGCACTGATTGGACGAAGGCAATTGCTCCGGGGATTGTGACCGGTTTGATGGCGAGCGGGTTGTATAGCTATATTAAGGCACCGTTGAAGGCGAAGGATATGGATAAGCCCGCTGGCATGTAGTCGGCGGGTTTTAGCACGAAAGGAGAGTGGCATTGATGGCTTTATTGCGGGGAGATTTTCTGTCCACACTGCGAAAGCAGATAGTCGGAAAGGTACAATTGTACGCACTTAAGGTGCTGGCAGACAGGTCAGCTGTACTTGATGGGGATGGCAATGAGCAGGTGATCGAACTTGAAGTGGTGGATGGCCGGTTACGTTCACAACCAGAAAGCAGATACCAAGAGCTTGGACTTGTGGTTGAGGGGCTGAATATGGCTGCAGGGGCTATAGTGTATGGCAGTTGGATTGATAATGCAGAATTCGTCAGAAATATTGTTACGTTAACCCAAAGCGACCAACAATATGATGTCGGACTAAACAGGCGGGATAGTACTCTGAATGCAGATTCAGGAGCCACTGTGTTGGCAACTAACCAGCCAGCAATTACCACCGCATGGAGGCCTGCACTTGGTGTAGGCGCGGCCGCTCTGGTTGGGTACGGGGTAATGTTCTATGTTAAGAATTCATCTACTGCAGCTAATACTTACGCACGGGTACGCGCCCAATTATTAGGCTTATAGGAGGATATGATAAAAATGAACGAATTACTTCAAAAACTTAACCAAGCGGGCCTCGTTGACGAAATGGGCAACATTATACTTGAACGTTACCCTGACGACAGATACCAAGCAGTTGCAATGAACGATGGGACACCATATTGCTTTGAAGCCTTTTTCGGCGCAATTATGAATGATGCCGCTATTGTTGACAAGTACGCTGCTTTGGTTGCTGCTGATGCCGGGAAAGGGTATACAAGGTTCTTTGATGAGTGGAAGGCGAAAGGGATTATATAGTGCGATAGTTCAAGAATTAAAGGCCCACTGTCCAATGAGGCGGTGGGTTTTTTAGCGAGGCGCAAGCCTCTTTTTCTTTTGCTCAGAAGATACACAATTAAGCGAGTGCGCAGAAAGGCGGTGAAAACAGTGGAGCGGGAACAGGTTTTACTTCTGAAGCATCAAGCTGAGTGGCTGAGAAAGGAGGCGTACACTACCAGAAAGTCCAAAAGTCAGATTGTCCGGGAACTTATCGACAAAGAAAGGAGGCGAATGGAGAGTGAACGGGACAAGAAGGTTTAAGCAACCATACTACGTCTCACCCCATGCAGTACAACGATTCCGGGAGCGAGTGGCCGATCTACCAACACGGGTTATCCGCTCCCTGATCATGGCCGCTCTGCAGAACACCCGACAGATAGTGCAGACACAGACGTTCAATAAGCAACTATGCCCTGTCTTCCGGGCTAAATATCGAAATGTGGACTATCTCATACCTGTCATACAAGACAACGAAAAAACTGATGCTTGGCCGACTGTGCCTACGATCCTATTGCCGGGCATGAACATAAACCCCGGCAAAGGTGAAAGGAGCGGATGGCGATGGAACTGATAACCAATACTCAATTTATCCGCCAAGCGGCCCTCCGAGGCGGACCAATCCGGGCTGGGGAAAAGGTTATCGAATACCCTGACCTAGATTATATAGCTGTTGAAGATGATGCCTGCTGGCTGTGCGGTGGACACACGAAAGGGCTGGGTATCTCCACAAAAAAAGGCATTAAAGACACCTTCACCGACCAAGACCTGGCCAAGAACATGACCAGCAGTTCGTTGTGTCAGGGCTGTGCTTTCTGCTTGGGACAGCGGAGCTTGCGTAACTATTCCTTGCTGGCGACCAAAGATAAACTACAGCACCCTGGCCGGTCGGAATTCCGGAATATCCTACTCAACCCGCCCGAACCACCGTTTCTGTTTGCTATTGCCGTTAGCGGACAGCGGATATTGGGGCGTATATTGTCGAGCACGAATTACCTTATTTAGACTGGTACAGCCACCAAGGATTTGAGGGGCGCACAACAGCAAGGTTGACTGGTGATGCTATGCGGCAGTATACACTTACTTGGCTTAAAAAGAATAAACCTGACTCTTGGAATATGCTTTCTCAAAGATTTCCGGAGTTCAGACTGTACGTCTAATTGTTAAGCCTATCCTCAGCAGGATAGGCTTTTTTGTTTTGGGCAGAGAAAAACCGCCCGTAGGCGGTCTAAACCAAAAAACACTCTTCGACGGCTTCGTATATATCCGTTTCCCGATATGGCCCTTGCCAAAACCGTTCTGCCGCATCAACCACGGCCAAGGCCTGAATATCGCTCAGCCCGCGCAGCTTCTCAACCAATGCCGGACCATCGACTGACCACTTTTCGTCCAAACCGTCCATGCTGACGGCATCGGCAATATTGGCCCACAGTAGCCGGGCTGTGTTGGCATCCATCAGGCTGCCGTTGAGCGCGTCAACAATGAGGCAGGCCTCGTCAATAGTGAGCTTGACTTCCGCTAGTGCCCGGCGGTAAAGGGTGTACAGCCGCTCCAGGTCGCGGGAGATGACGGTACTGCGGGAGCCACGGGACTTGATTTGTTCGTCCAGGTTTGAGCGGATGTGGATAGTTGGTCTCGTGTAGTCTGACATAGTTAATCCTCCTTGCGTCCCCGGAATGTGTGATAAAAAATCCAGGGGATCATAAAATAGCCTCCAATATAGGTTACGAGCAAAGCAATAACCGCTTTATTGTCGCTGAACAAAAGGACAACATCTGGTAAAAGGTCACGATAATTTTTACGTGTAATAATGTATAACCCGCACAACAAACCCAAAATGTAGTCAACCAACTGTTGGGTTGGGGTCAGTAAACCCATTTATCAATCCCCTTTCCTCTTTGCGTCTCTAAAGTAATCTGAGCATTTTTGACAATAGGCCGCATTCATATCCAATGGATTGGCACAATATATACATAAACTTTTTTCTCTGCGCCTCCGGCGCTTTTGCCTCTTTTTTTCTCGCTCTGCACATGTCGTACTGCAGTAGATTTGTACGTTACTGTTTGGCTTAAACTCCTTGCCGCAAGAAGCACAGCCTTTGAGAGAGGCGAACCAAACCACTCATTTTGACTCATACCAGCCTCGCGCTTCGTCATAAACCAACTCATATTTACCTTTTACATTCTTCTCTTCGAGCCAGGCGGTTAATACTTTAGTGAGAGTTACTGTTCCGGCTTTGCGGCTTCCTAGTAGCTTTAGTCCGTTTTTGCTCGGTTTAACGATTAGTTTTTCTCTCTGATCGTCATATCCGATTTGGATATGTGTTGCGTTTTTTTCTTTCAAGTCTTCAGCTAAAAATTTACTCAAACCCACGGCAGATTTAGCAAAGTTGATCGACAGAATATTTCTTTTAGCAGTTTCTATTTCAAACCATTCGACAGTCAAAGATAATCACCAACCTTCAGAATCCTATTGTTTGGTATTGTTTGGGTCAGGTTTATAATCAATCTTAACCTCCACTATACCCCATGCGAATAAATGCCGGAATTTGAATTCTCATGTTTCAACTCCTCTCAAAATTAAAAAGCCGCCTAAGACACGCAGGCTAATTGTCTGCAATGATTCCCAGGCGGCTCACACTTGTTTGCCGCAACCCCGGCCACTTGGCGGGGACTAGTTATGCTGTTCGTTCATAATCTCTTTTAGACATTCGGCGCAATAACAGTCATCTTCGGATTCGCCGGTTGCCTCGTCGTTAACCAGGGGCAAGCCACACTGCCAGCAGTACCCGTCCATGTCATACCTCCTTGACCAGGTCGTACTTACCAAGGTAGTTGCGAATCACAATTGCCTCGCAGGGTCGGAATGGCCATTCTTCCTCCGGTAATTGCGCCGGAGTAACTGTCAGCCAGACCACCTTCGCGTCATACCCCTTGGCGATGAGGTCCTTGACCTCTGCCAGGGCCTCCCGACTGGGGCAGGAGCGGGACTTCCACTCGGCGGTATCATCGAAGTCGACGATGTAGCCGGGAAACTCCATGTCTGTCCGCTGGGCGACATACTTCCGTTGGCAGTCGTAGCCAAGGTCCACGGCATCCCGGAGGCACTCGCTGCCGTGCTCCTGAATCCACTGGAGTTTCTCGGCCTCCAGCCGCTCGCGTTCGGCCTTGCGCTCAGCTTCCTGGGCTTCCCGTGCAGCTCTGTCGCGGGCTGCCTCTTCTTCCTCGCGGGCCTTTTTCTCTGCCATGCGGGACTCGTACTCTGCCATGAGTCGGTCATATTCCGGCTGGAGTTCGGCTTTCCGGGCCTCCAGTTTCGCTTGGCGGGCGGTCTCAAAGGCGATGAGGGCCTCAGCGGTCTGGGGGGCATTGAATCTGACAAACTCCCCAACTTCCTTCATGTGTGGCTTGCCACTATAAGTATCAATTTCAAGCCTGTAGTCCAAGCAGTTCAGGGGGCTGTAGCCGCTGTCACTGCCAACTCGCAGCTTAACGCTGCCGTCCCTGTCCACAAAGGCTAACTTCAGCAGCTCTGGAGTGATTTCGGCATCCAGAACCTGTTCCCCCTTGCCGTTCCCGCCCTGGAGCAGGGACTTCTTGCGGCCCTCCTCGCTCAGCAAGTAGGCGATAGTTGCTTTTTGGGTTGTCATGGGAGACTCCTTTCTTGCCGCCGGTACTTCCGGCTGGCACAGCGGCACTCGCCACTGGGCAGTATCGTCTGACTGCCAGCAGTGTAATATATTGTCTCGGTCCCCACTACCTGACTGAGACCGTCCCGGCGCACTGGCATCCTCTCCGGCGCGTTAATCGTCGCCTATGCCGGGACTCCCGCTGCTATCATGGTCAGTCAACTCGCACCACCCGGCTACAGACCCACTCTACCGGGCTTATTGGCGCCTGCTACTGTGCCAAACGGAGACGGTCGCTAGCAGATGCGGTGCCGTCCTTTCGCCGTCGATCGATGTCTCCAACGCACCAGGTCGGCAATCGATCCGTTGCCTGGCTTGTAGCGTCCTGCCCTTGCACACCCATGGGGGCAGGAATGTATCTCGTTATGCGGTGTCCAATTGGGGAATTAGGCTGTGGCTTTCTCGAGTTGCCGGGCTGCCTTCAGCAGCTCTTTGACATCCACGCCGTATAGTTTGGCGACATGGCCGGCTGTCCGGCAGTGCACCATATAACTGTACGGAAATGCTCGGGAGGGACTGCAGATTGCGCCGCAGCAGTCGCAAGTTTCGGACTCGCTGGGATACCACCGCCCGGCTTTATCAAAGCTACCGGAGGGGTGACTGATGCGGTCACGGCGATTGAGGTACTCTTGTGCGGCTTTGAGCACTTGCTCGGACAGTTGAGTAGTAGTCTTTTTCATTTTGACTCCTTCCTCCCGCTCCACTCGGGCGGGACACCTGGCACTCGCCAGGGCCGGAATCTCAGCTTCCGGGGGGCTGTGATTTGAGTGCGCCTCACTTGAGGCTCATCTCTTGATACTAGTATACCACATATGTGGCGCATGTAAACAACTTCTTGCTGTTTGATAAATTTTCATAGTTATTCATCCTCCTTTATTATGGCCCCTGGGGAGGGGCTAGAGTTGCTCTATTCTGACAGCTCTCGATTTGCTGGATTCCGATATCCCCAGCTGAAAAACATGGCCCACGTAGTAGTTGCAAGCCTGCAACATACTACCATTGAAACCGGTAACTAGGGAATCGCCATTTGCGAAGAACACCTTAATATGTATCATACTATTCATCCTCCTTGCGCCGGATTAGGCCCCGGCTGGCCCTTGGGGATTACTCATAGTCCATGGTGCCTAAATACATTATCATATATCAACTCTCCTTTTTTAGGTAGGCCGCCAGGGCCTCCACTATAATCTGATTCTGCGACTTCCGACTCTCAAACGCCAGTATGCGCAGTTTTTCATACAGATCCTCCGGGATGCGGAGGGTGACGCGGGTGTAGTTGATGGTCATGGTGTTAGCTCCTTTCTTTGTGGTGCCGGGATGAGGCTCCCGGCTGGCCTTGAAACCACTACTCCGTTGGGTCGGAATATAACTCTTCGATTTGGCGTTCTATATCATCCTCATCGAAGTAGAACTCCACTGCTTGCCACGATATGGCGTTTTCAATTCGTTCAGCAAGGTCATCGGCACCATATTTAGTGCTAATGAAGTCCTCTGCGTTCAGGTCCGACTCCAGATACTTTTCGTACTCTGCGCTCGACGTGTCGAGCAGGTCCTCAACCCCAAAATTCTGCTCGCCATTTCCGGTTTTCAGGGAACATAGCCAGATTTCATAGAAACTATCCCAGGGGTGGTTCGTGGTGTTCGATCCAAGCCAGCAGGTCTTGATTTCACCGCTCCGGGCATCTATGTAGGTGTAGGCGGTGCCGGTGTGTCTATATGCCCTAGCCTCTTCGAAAGTGCGACGAAAAACTTCCGTGTTCGAAAGGTTGTCAATCTTGGTCTGGAGTTCTTCGCGCTCCAGAATCTCAAACTCGCGGGTTCCTTCATTGGCGCTGTAGCCGGATACTTTGATTTTCATTTTGCATTCTCCTTCCGCCCCGTCGGTGGGGCTGACCGATTTGCGCTGCCATTTCCTTTGCTGTGATTACAGTATAGCATAATGGTGCCATGGTGTCAACAGGGAATATTCGGCCATTCGGGGGTGAAAAACGACCGTTCGCGGAAGGTGGCTAGATAGCATATGTCAATAGGAGGAGGGAAATTGAAGAAGATAGCCCTGACTAAATGCCGGGGTTTTTCTATTTCCTGGCAGGAATTGGGACAAGCTGGGGCGAATATCTCTGTGAGGTGGTGGACATGCGAAACCGGCTAAAGCACTGGCGGCACCGTAAAGAGATGGACCAGACTGAGTTTGCTGAGTACCTGGGGGTGAGGCCAGGGCAGATCAATCAATGGGAGCATCACAAAAAGCAGCCGTCTCTTGAAACGCTGTGGGCTATATACCAGAAACTGAAAGCCGATTTCCCCGAATTGCATATGGAGGACCTAATAGACCCTGTGGAAGATTAACCGCAGGGTTTTATTTTTTATCCGGGAAAGGCATAATCATCACCACCCAGGAATAAATATACGCTACAAGGACGAATGGGAGGTGAATAAATTGCCTAAAGAAGAAGGCGTGCTTGTAGAGTTGACCAGTTTAATCCGGCACACCTGGCGGCACCGGCCAGGAAATGAGATTCCAGGGTTAATCCTGGACACCTTTGACAACTTGCGATTTGAGACAAAGGACAAACGAAGGCCAGTAATGGTTAGCAAGCAAAAGACTCCTTATGGTTGGTATTTAGTGTTTAACCTACCACCCGGGATAAGCTTTAAGCAGTGCAAAGCAAAAGAGAACTTTTTCTCCGATGCAGTAAAGGGCTTTGTCAATATGACATGGAACGGACAACTGCACATGGAGATTCAAACTAGCGAACTGCCTAATTATGTAGAGTATGCCTGGGATTCTGGTAAATATGAGCACATGGAACTACCTATCCCTATTGGGTGCAGCCAGAAGGGGTTAGAAGTGTTTGACCTGTGCGATAGTCCTCACCTGTTGGTAGGAGGTCAGACGGGGTGGGGGAAAACCATGTTCCTGCACTGCTTGGCTAATGCCCTAATTCCCCGAGCCTGGGTATGTATTAGTGACCCAAAAAGGTTAGACTTCCGCTATCTAGGAAGATATATCCTGCTTGCCAGGGACGATGAAGAAGCGCAGGGACTGCTGAAGGCGTTGCTTAAGGAATACGGCCGCAGAATAGCCCTGTTGGAGCAAGCTGATGTCTCTGTGACCAAGATCCAGGAGTATGATTCTACTCTGCCGTACATTGTAGCTATCTTCGATGAGGTGGCGCAGATCAGTAAAGAAAGCATGGAAATGCTGACAAAGCTTGCCCAATTAGCCCGGGCGGTGGGGATTCACCTGGTAGCCGCTACCCAAAGGCCGGATGTATCAGTTATCCCAGGACAGTGTAGGGATTTATTTGAGGCTAGGATGTGCTTTAAGGTGGGCAGTGAAATTAGCTCCCGGGTCATCCTGGGGGAAGAATGCTCTAAAGCAGCCTGGTTACCGGCGGTTAAGGGTAGAGCTATCTTCCGGTTTGGTGGAGAGTTCAAAGAAGTGCAGACCATGTGCCTATCTAAAGAACAACGGAAGAAAATAGCCTTCCCGGAAAGGGGGTGGGAATTTGAACAAACGACAAAAAGGTTATTCCCGAGATAAGGCTATTCTAAAGATGATTGAAGAATGGGGAGTGACTGATGCGCACCAGGTTAGGTTGATGCTTTTTTTTGACATTCAATCCTCACAGCGCAAGTCCCAGGAAAGGCTCAGAAAACTGGCCCTAAAAGGCTCTGTAAACCGCTGGAGGGCAGAAGAAGGATATTTATTATATTCACTGGGCGATAAAAACGCAATGAGCGCCCATTTGGAGGGCATTAATTGGGTTAGGGTGTGGTTGGAGAAAACAAAAAGATCTTGGGAAAAGGTGCATTGCTTTTTGTATGAGCAGAATTATGGCGTTTTACGCTGCGACGCTTTTGTGGCTGTAAAAAATACGGTTACAGGGCAATTTCGATTCTATTTTATTGAAATGGACCGGAGTCCTGGGAACAAATTTGACAAGGTGACAAAATATTGTCAGTTGTTCCGGCAGGGTGGTTATGAGGATAGGTGGTGGGTAGAATTGACGGATAAGTTTCCGACCATCCTAACGGTGACAACATCAGTGCCCAGGAAGGAAAAAATACTCCAGCACATAGCGGAGGAGAATACGGAAGGTCTTAACTTTGACGTGCGGTTGTTAAGGGACATTCGAGAGGAGGCCATGTCATGGCAGAATTAGCTAAGCACACTTTTGGCTTTGGCGGCCCAGCTGCGGTGATGGTTCAACTCATGCTGATTGCGGTAGTAGGTTGGCTACTGGAAACACTGGCGCAGGCGGCCAAGAACGGGAAGGCGGCGGGCTTTATCAGGATTGTGACTATCTTTGTCTGTATCGGATTGGTTGTTAGTGAAGTCGCTAAAGCAATTGGGGCCGTGGCCGGGATTGCGGGGTTGAAATAAAATGCTAGCTGAGCTTATGGCTATTGCAACTTTGGCTGTTCTGATCTATGTAATTTGCCTGGTGCTTGACAAGAAACTGGTAGGCTATTTGGTGATATTGCTCGCTACCATAACGGCAGTTAACTTGATTGCCAAGGAATTAAGTCCGGTTATCCAGGATTTAGAACAGAAGAAAGCTAGGGTAGAAAAGTGGATTGATAAACTGCCTTAATCCGTTCGCTTGCTCATTCGTTGGCTTCTCCTTATCCATTCGTTTATATATACGTTCCAGAAACTAGAAACGACTCATTTAATTTGTCCATGTGCAAATTTATCAACAAATTCAACCAAAATTAAGAAGGGTTAGGGGAGATGATGGGGGGCCGGAGCGAAGCAGATCAAAAAGGACTCAGGAAATGCTAAAAGACGACCAGTGGGCCGCCTCCGAAATCAACTCCTAAACATTGCACACAGCCAATAATTGCGCTATAATTGCCCGTGAGGAGTGATTAGAAAATGGGTTTCTATTGTGGAATCATAGGGCTACCAAAGATATCACAATAGAAATGCCTAAATATACGATATAACCTCAATAGTATCTATATCAAAATAGCGGATTTCCTTGATATTGTTTTGAACCCATGCCTTTCGTTGGGCAATGTCGTCTTTATCGAAAACCGAATAAAAAGTAGCTAAACGAGCTTTGCGCATTTCCTCTAATGCTTCAGGGGTAAGAGTTAATTTACTCTCCAACTCCTGGAGTTTTTTCTTCAGATCCTCCTCTTCTTTTTTTAGCCGACTAAAAGCTATGTCTAATTTTTCATCATCGATTCTGCCTTTTTCATATAACTGAATTTGTCTGTCATATCTGGTAGGCATTTCTTCTTCAAGAGCGTGTCTAATGCTGTCGCGCTCTTTTTTTAGTTTTTCCGGGTCGAAGGCCATAGGGGTTTGATTCAAATACTTAGAGGCCTCCTCTCTTGGTACTTCCGATTCAATATAATCTAATACTGTTTTTTCTACATCGGCGCAATGACCCCAAACAAAGCTGCACCCACCATTTTTCTGGTAGTTGTTGCAGATATACCGGCGGTAAATAGGCGCCCGATCCTTTGTTTTGGAGTACCTGCCCTTGTTTTTATTACCAACCATAGATTGCCCACAATGGCCACATTTTAGAATTCCAGAAAGAAGAAAATCGCTGGATTGCGCACGACCACCCATTTCACCTTTTCTTTCTATTCGTTTTTGGACCTCATTGAATAGTTCTTCGGAAATAATTGGCTCATGAGTATCTTTTTTTATTATCCCTCCCCAAGAGGTTATGCCGATGTACACCCGGTTTTTTAATATTTTACGAACAGGGAAAGCTTGAAACGGGGCTCCGGCGGGAAAATTCTTGGTAGGTTTTGACCTATAGCCTAATCGGTTTAACTCCTCGGCTATGGCTCGTATGCCCATATTCTGAAGGTAATAGTCGAATATCTTTTTAACTATTGTTGCTTCATTTTCATTCACAACCAGTTTTTTCTCTGCCAGGTTATAACCCAAAGGGGCCTTGGTGTTATAACCCCCCTTGGAGGCTTTTTCAAGCATATTATTTTTTACTTTCCTGGCAAGTTGTTTGCTGAAATAGTGGGCAAACATAGATTTAACATGAAAATTTAGTTCATCATTCTCTGATGAGGTCGCTGTTATTTCCAGGTTATCCTCTATGGCAATAAAAGATTTCCCTCGTTTTATGATTTGGTCAACGGTATTAAGGCTATCAAGCATGTTTCTTGCATAGCGGTCAACTTCGGTAACTGCGACTAAATCCACCTCATCCAACCTTTTGAGCATCTCCTGAAACTCATCCCTCTTTGCAGTACCCTTCCCGCTTACGTCATCTATGAATGTATCAACCAGCACGATGCCGTTTTTTTTGAAGTGAGATTTAATTTTATTAGTTTGGGTTGAAATGCTATAGCGGTCATCTTGCGCCTGTTCTTCAGTTGAAACCCGAATGTAGCCAAATCCTCTCATGCTATCACCTCTTAATTATGCTTGTCCAAAATATGAAAAAGAATTCGCCACAGTGGGCGAAAAAACCTTTTGTAATTCGCTTTCCATCTTGATATTCAACAGGGGTGAGGGATCCTTCTAGCAACTCCTTTGATATAAAGGGTTTAAGTCCACTTGGAGCTAAAAAAACTGGTAAAGGGGATCCGACCTCTTCGTTAATTTTTTTTGCGTCTAATTGAACCTCCGGTTTCTACCCTATCTCCCACCTGACTACATGTCTGTAGGTTTCTGCTACCAGTACATGCAACAGTTTATTCCCGGGCAATTTTTTCTCATGATAAAACCGATATTCATTATCATCATAAAAATCTGAAGTGCGGTAATTGAAGTATGTATTTTGCCCAGCCCTGTCCTTTAATAAGATTGCGCCTCGAAAAATATCCAGGTTAGTGATGCGCTTTGCTGCTGCTGCCAGGGATACATCAAAGTATTTTTTTACAACCTCCAGGAGTTGCAACACATTACGGTGATGTTCGGCTAAAGTGTATACCCTAGAGGCTGGCATAAGAAGCCCAGCAGCAAAATCATTTGCTTCATCTTCCTGGTAATCCTCATGCATGTCCCACCCATTTATGCGTACCGGCTCGTGTCCAATATAAAGGTGCCCTATTTCGTGCGCAATAGTAAATCGCTGTCGTTCGGGTGGACGGTGGCCATTGACGACAATATAAAGCCGTCTTTTTGACTCATAAAGATATGCATCAATCTCATCATCAAGAGTGTAATCGTAGATAATTTTGACATGTTTCGACATTTGTAAGGTTTTAACTACTTCCTCTAAGTCCAAGGGGTACTTGGTTATATTTCTAGCCTGAAGAAAAACCCTGCTCTGAATCTCCGCTTTGCTTGTCACATTGGGTCACTCCTTCACGAATGATGTCGAAAAAACCTTTTAAATGTCGAAAACTACCGCCCTTTCGGGTAGGTAGTTTTTTAATCCTCATCTCCAAACTCTTCTTTTTCCATTTCCTCCAATGATTTGATGGAGTTGATTATTGACTGCAGTTGGTGTTCCTTTATTCTCCTTGGTACTTTTGAGTTAGCGAATCGCATCCTGATGAGGCCCTCCAAGTCTTTGGGGTCCATGGTCGTTGGTGGTTTCGGGTCTTCTTGTTCTATATATCCTGCTTTTTCCATTAAAAATTCATAGGTTACTTTTAGGGCAGGGGCAAGCTGTTTTAGGATATCTGGCGAAGGGATACCCCGCTTGCCATTCTCCACAAGCGATAGATATGAATTAGATACACCTGTGTATGTTTCAATTTGCCGTATAGTCAATCCCTTTTCTTTTCGTAGGGCACGAAGGAATTCGCCAAATTCTCTGGCTTGCATTTGTAATCACCCCTAAAACCATTATAGCCGAGAGATAAAAAAATAGATATTATTTTGCTAAAAAAGCGCTTGCAAAAGTCAGATAAACATGCTAATATGATTACAGTAGTCAGATTACAAAAGAAAGCGAGGTGTTTAGAGATGAAAATTCGCCTCAAAGATGTTCCGAGATTTCAGGAACTGCTAATAAAAAACGGTTATTCGCAAAGAGGTTTTGGAAGAGCTATTGGCATATCCGAGCCGTATGCTAACCAAATAGCTAATGGCGAAAGAAACCCAGGCCCAAAAGTAGCCAAGGATATTTGCGAGGCGCTCAAAGTGGGATTTGATGATATTTTTTTTATTGACAGTGCTGACAAAAGTCATCAAGACCCAAAGTCCCAGGCTAGCTAGAGGGAGGTGATTCTATTGTTCTTCAAATGGCGCAGAAAAATTCTCCCCAAAATGTTCATGGAAATCTCAGATGAACTGGCCATAAGAGTCCGCAAAGAGGGCAGGAAGTGTCCCTTCCTAACGCCTTTCGTCTGGCGAAGCGGAAGGGACACGGTAGAGCATATTCCGCAGGAGTGCATGCGCGACCGCTGCGCGATTTGGGACGCAGAGGAAGGCCAGTGTTCAATACCGGTAATAGCCAAGATGCTGAGAGAGAAGGGGGATTCCTGATGGCGGTTACAGCTTACTTCTACGACAAAGAAACCGGCGTTACCTACACCAGAGATAACGTGCCTCCAGAAAAGCTGGAGAAGCTCAGGGAGAGATGGTTTACCAGTTTAGCAAAAATGGTTTCGGGTGAGGTGGTTTTGAACCGAAAGGAGGCCCCCTATGCTACCCAAAGAGCAGTTGGCAAACCTCCTAATCGAAGGCAATCAGATGCTGGATAACTACTGTCCCCTGGATTTTGGTCTGGAGTATGACCGAAGGCACTGTGAACGGGAGGATGCCTGCAAAGACTGCTGGAAGGAGGCCCTGTTGTGGGCGATGGAGGCGGTGGTGGAGAAGGCGGGATAAGCCCGGAAGCGGGGCCGGGAAAGGAAGGAGGGGTGAAGAAGTTGGAAGCTTGGCAGAAAAACTACAGCCATGAGAAGATGATTGAATCAATCATAGGGAGGATGTTCGGGGGCAATTGTTGCCCTGGAGGAGAGTTGCCGGTGTCGGACTGCGCACTCATATCATGCGCAAATTGTTGGCGGGAAGTGCTCAAGAAGGTAGTCAAGGAGGGGTGAGTAGTTTCGCTCAAGAGTAGTGTACAGCAAATGGCCATAATCTGTCAGCACCATGATCAGGTGCAAGGGGGTGAAAAATGTGAGCTTTATGAAATCCATCAGAGAGGAAAAGGGTTTATCTCAGGAAGGGTTTGCGCGAATATCCGGCTACCACAGAAACACTATACAGCGTCAGGAAGCCAAGCTCCTTCCCGCGCCAGAATTTGTGGCAGAATTAATTATTTTGACTAATTCGGATGCTGATAGTGTCGCTCAAAAATATAGCATGTATGCAGAAAGGGCGGTTTTAACCAGCGTTAGGCAAAGAATAAGCCCCTTGCATTAGTTGGCGCTATGCAAAGGGCAGGCGAAAGAGTTCTCGTATAAACTTTTCATGTTAATTTTATCAGATTGGAGGCAAAAAAGCAAATGAACTGCTCGAAATGCGGGGAGCCGCTAAAACTCTCCGAACGGATAATCTGTACCGACTGCAGAGAGGAAGAGGCTGCGGTTGATGCCAAGGCCGAGGAAATGGCAAGGAGGGGTGCCTGATGCGCAGCACCTACCCGATGAATCACCGGGCCGCGCAGATGTTGGCAGCCTTCCTGAAGCGGAAATGGCGCATCATTGTCGACATAATCCCGGTGAACACTGAAGAGAGCATGGTTGTGTACGACCCGACACCGCTGTTGTGGCAGGTGAGGGAAGGGAGGTTTGACCGGTGAGCGTATGTTTAGACCACTTCTCCCGGCCGCTCCACCAAGAGAGTCTGCGCCGAATGAATACCTGCCTAAATTGTGATGGAGTTATCCCGGTAGAACGCAACTACTGTCCGGAATGCGCTTATGAGAACTGGGCAGATAGCATAGCTAACCTATCGCTCGAGAAGTTCTGCCAGAAATTAGACGACCTATTTGACGGCGAAGAGCAAAGGACGGTAGTAACCGACGCCAGAGTAGAAATAACCTACCTCTGTAAAAATCCTGAGAGATTAGGCATAGCAGAGGAACTTCTGAAGGCGTATGGAGCGACAGAGTTTGTCGTTACCAGAGAAAGTGTTAGTTATAGCATTAAACCCAAGCATCGGGGTAAGGGATGCGCTGAGATTGATATTGCTTAAAAAATTGAAATGTGAGGTGTAAAAAATTATGGCCCTACCAAATAGTGAAGTAACAAAAACCCAACCCAATAAGGTTGTCCAGCTTGGTGATAGTGAAGTGTTTGTCAAGAAAACACCCTTTGGTGAGATTCAGGCCGTCAAAGCAAATGTCCGGTTGGAAGAAAGGAAAAGCCAACTGTATGTGGTTCAGGGGAAGTGCCGGGTAACGGCTGATGGATATAATGAACTGAACAAAATAGCCGGCGTTTCTGTAATTACCCCCAGTACCCTGCAACTCCCTGATGGCAATGTGGTGTCAAACCCGTACCCAATAATCGACAGGGCATCAGGGTCTATTTCAAAGGTCTGGGTTAAAAAAATTGCAGTAGGCTTAACTCCTATCGGAAACCTGGTAATCACCAGTTCAACACTGCTCTATGATATCGGGATGTACTTTATTCAGGACCTGTATAAAAAAATTCAGAGAGATAAAATGATGGGCCGGGCCTGTATGCGCCCGATGCTCTCGGAGAAAGACCTGCAAACCGGTATGTTTTTCTCTCTGGAGAATGAGTTGGGCATCTGGGTCGATGTTGGTCACCCGGAGTTTCTCAAAGCAATGGACACCTATATCCAAAACAAGCTCTTTGCAGAGCGCAAGGCTCAGACGATTTGTGAGCGAAACGCCCTAAGAAAACACCCGGCCCTGGCTACTGTCACCGTCATTCCGCAAGGTGCAGATGGGAACCGAATTGCAGTAGTTCCGGTTGTTGGTTACACCCATAAGTTCAGCAAAGAGGAACTTGGCTCAATAGCCGAACAGGCCGTAAAAGGCGAAACCGTAAACTACAACGGTCAGGAGGCAGAGATCATCGAAACCACTGCAACGGTAGTCGAAGATGATGAAAACGAACCAACGACCGAGGCCGGAACTTTCGCGCCCCAGGGTCAGATGAATTTCGGAGGGGACGGTGAGGTTTTATGATTCGTGAGGTTATCATGCAGAACATCAAGGGTGTGAATGAAAATCAGCAACTCACTGGCAAGGATATCATCCTTGGCCCCAATGGTGTCGGTAAAACCACTCGCCTGCAGGCACTGGGAATAGCCCTTTCGGGTTATGTCCCCGGCCAAGGCAAATTGGAAAGCGAAACCTTCAAGCTCAGCTCTAATCAGGCCGGCACGATGACAGTTGGCTTAAGGACAGATGGCTTCCACTTCACCAGGTCATTCATCAGGAAGGAAAGCACCGATAAGGACGGCAGCATGAAGGTCTCTGTGGCTCAGGACCTCACTGTATCCCCGAGCAGAGGGGAGAAGAACCCCACGGCCAAGAAAGCCCGAGTGCTTGCTGAAATGGGAGATTTCCCGGTAATGCTGGACTTTCAGGAGTTCCTTAAACTGTCAGATTCCAAACGCAGGGAATTCATCTACGGACTGTCCCCGGTCAAATCCTCCTCCTGGGACCGGGAAAAGGTAGAGAAGCACCTCCGAGAATCACTACTGACCATGGACCTGGAGGTAAACAATCCTGATCAGTATGCAGTTGCCGCGGAACTGATTCAAAAGGCCATGAGAGAATGGCCGGAAAGTCTGGGGTTGCAGGAGGGGCTTCAGTCTATGCTCGAATGGGCCAAGGCTCAGGAGAGCCACTGGAAGAGTGAGAAGAAAGATGCCCAGGGTGCTGTCCGAAAGATATCTGAACTGAAAAACCAGCTGGAGGAAACAGACCGGAATATCTCCAGCAATAAAACAGAGCTTGAATTCCTCCAGCAGCAGTTGATTGAGGTCGAGAAGCAGATTTCCAAGGATACAGAAAAGAAGCGTCTAGTTGAGCAGCGGCTGGCTAAAATAGATGGTCTTCAGAAAACCATCGAAGCCCTTAAAAATCAAGTTATCCCGGATAATTCCACTGAGATAGATGAGCAGATTAAGGCCTTGCAAAAGCAGATTACTGAGGTTGATTCAAAGGATGCCATTCAGCAGATAGAAAGCCAGATAGTTGTCACCGAGAATCGGCAGCGCGAATTAACCAGGTGCCGCGAGGATTTATACCAGCAAATGGCTGATATAAAGGCCAACGTTAAAGCTTTGGAAAAGATTGCGGAAACCATTAATACCCAAGGCGGGCTGTGCTTGCTGAGCGATATGTTGCCGGGCAAGAAGATAGGATGCGAAAAAGACTTCACTAAGGTAATGAACTATATCAATAGTGAGAAAGACAGCGCCAACACTAAACTGACCGAACTCAGAGATTATTACAAAGTAATGAGCGAAGAATTGGACGTAACGCTTGCCCCGCGAGTTACTGGACTCCGAAACAAAATTAAAACCATCCATGCCAGCATGACCGAACAATCTCTTAAAAACGACCAAACCCGGAGGCAAATTAATCAACTTGAGCAGCAAAAAACTGCTATGGCTAATGCCAAAACTCAGCGTGATGACAAACTTAAGTTATACCAAGACGAACTGCTCAAACTGCAGCAGGAACCCGTGGAAGCCATAGCGCCTGTTGATATGCTGCAGATCAGGGTAAACGGTTTAAGGGAACAAATCAAAACCCTCAAGGTCAAAATAGAGGAGCAGGAAAGGGCCAAGATTACCCTATCCAACCTGCGGTCCTCCATGATTGACAGCAAGAAGTCCGGCTACTATGCAGATGCTGCTAAATACCTGGCTGAAGCGCTTGGACCTAAAGGCGTCCAGGGAGAGCTGGTTAAGGAGATTCTTGAACCAATTAGACAGGATGTGCAGGCGAACCTCAGTCTGATGGGCGTTGACCGGGAATTCTTCTTTCGCGCCGAATCGGAAACCGGTAAAGAAATATTCCAGTTCGGCTGGAAGAATGGCCATGGTGATGAGCATAACTTCGATGCACTTTCTACCGGCCAACAGATGCTCCTATTAATTGCCCTAATGACTACAATAATCGACCGGGCAAACCCCAAAGTTAAGATCCTTGCCATTGATAACATCGAAAATCTGGACGCTACTAACTTCAGGAAGGTTATTGACGGCTTAAACAAACTGGACGGGAAGCTTGACAATATCATCCTGGCTGGAGTTATCGGAACTGAAGTAATACCTGGGTGGAAGGTTTGGGACCTGGGGAGAGCGGAGGCGAAGGCCAATGAAGTTGCTTGAGGGACTAAATAATGAACAGAAAAGGGCTGTCGTGAGTGACAGCCCCCACATACTACTCCTAGCTGGTGCAGGGAGTGGGAAAACCAAAACCCTGACCACCAGGATAGCATACTTGAATCAGAACCGGGTGGGTACTGTGAATATGCTTGCCCTCACATTTACCCGGTTAGCCGGTCAGGAGATGAAAGAGCGGGTAATCAAGTTAATTGGCGAAGAGGAAGGTAAAAAGCTTTTTTGCAATACCTTTCATGCCTTCTGTGTAAAGCTGCTCAAGGAGTTTGGCAAGCTCGTAGGCGTCCATGAAAACTTCACCATCTATGATCAAGAGGACCAGGAGAGTATTATTCAAGCCATTATCAATGAGCATGGGTACAACAAAAAAATCAAGGTTAAGGATGTTCTACATGATATTGAAATGGGTCGAAAGAGAGAAGTAGATTCCTTTTGGAGCAGGGAATCACACCAAGCCGCAATAGAATACGACTACCGATTGAGACAGAACAATGCTACTGACCTCGATGGACTCTTATATGCCGCCCGGGATGTTCTTGAAGATGACCGGGCCAGAGCAGAACTCCACCACCGATATAAGTATGTTTTCGTGGACGAATTCCAGGACACTAACAACATTCAAATGGAGACAATCAAGCTGCTTAACCCGGAAAACCTCTTCGTTGTGGGTGATGATTTTCAAGCAATCTATGGGTGGCGGGGAGCTAATGTAAACCTGATCCTAGATTTCCCCCAGATGTATCCCGGATGCGAGGTAATCAAACTAGAGCGGAATTACCGGTCCACCAAAGAGATCGTGGAAGCTGCCAACAATCTGATTAGTCATAACACTAAACAGACCAAGAAGAAGCTAATCTCAGAAGCTGTAGGAGTAGCGGTTACCTTCATTGCTGTCCAAGATGAGGAGCAGGAGGCTAACAGTATCGCCGGCAATATTAAGCTGGAGACAAAAGGAAATTGGTCGAACTTCGCTATCCTCGCACGGACCAACAGGCAACTGGAAACTATTAAGAACTATCTGGGCCGGAACAACATCCCCACTCAGCTAATCTACAACCGGGATGATGTGATGAAAAAACATGACATCAAAATGCTTCTAGCGGCCATGGAGATAGCCATAAACCCTGGCGATAGTTATAGTTTGCGGAAGCTGCTGAAATTCCCTCAACCAAGGATAACCCAAGTTACTCTTGAAGAATGCGAGCTTAAGGCACTGGATAATGAAATTCCCCTCATGGATGTGCTTGAACAGGAAAAGGTAAAACATCTAGGCATATCCCAGCTAGTGCATTGCGGGATATTACTCAGGCAATCAATTAGGGAAGGTGACGATGCCCTGCAAATGTTTTATTTGACATATGAACTCATCGGAGCAAAGCAATACCACGAAAATAAAAACCTAACCAACCGCATAAAAGACTTTGAATCTGCCTGTGACTACATAGCCTGGTGGATGCAACGACAGACCGAGCTAGGGGAATCTACAAACTCTCAGGCCTTCCTCAGATGGTTACGGCTCAAGGATATACAAGAGAAGCTAGCAGAAGAGAAAAACGCTGTCAAGTTAATGACCGTTCACGCCTCAAAAGGATTGGAATTCCCAGTAGTGTTCGTGATCGGGATGAATCAGGGAACCTTCCCAAGTAAACGTACTCAGGACCTGGAAGAAGAACGCCGATTGTTCTATGTCGCTATTACCAGGGCTAAAGAGCGTTTGCATATTACCAGGCCAATTGAGACGATTCCGTGGGGTAATCAGGTGGTAGCACAGGAAGAAAGTCAATTCCTGGAAGAGTTACTAAAGTCGGTGAGTTAAGGATGGTGAAAATGGATATTACGATAAAAACCAAGTTCGATAAAGGCGACAAAGTTATTGTAGAAACTGCCGATGGTGAAGAAGAGTCAATTGTGTTTGTTGTAGGTGAAATTCTAGGTGTTAAACAGATAATTATGATCACTAGCGATTTTAGAAAAATAATTTATGATGTCAAAACCTACAGAATGGGCAAAGGTCATAGTCGCAGCCTTTCGGCTGATGAGACAAATATATTGACTCTTGATGATTTCATCAAACTATTTGAACGCACTCGCAACTAGCTTTGTATGTAGGTGATAGGTGGACTGCTCTGCAATTCGGCAGGAGGAAGTTGGAGGGAGTGATATTGGAGTGAGTTATCAAGAATTCCTAGAAACCAAGAAGATTATCGTCGCTACTTCCGGATTTGAAGCTGAAAATATACATCAACAACTATTCCCCTTCCAGCGCGACCTTGTTAAATGGGCATTGAGACGGGGCAAAGCTGCTTTGTTCTGTGATTGCGGACTTGGAAAGACAATAATGCAATTAGAGTGGGCCAAGCACGTACATAATCACACCGGAGGTAATGTGCTGATTTTAGCACCCTTGGCAGTAGCAAGACAGACTGCGCTGGAAGGGGAAAAGATTGGGCTTGATGTTACAATCTGCCGGTCCCAGGATGATGTAAAACCTGGAGTCAATATTACCAACTACGAAATGCTGCACAAGTTTGAAACCGGAGATTTTGCCGTGGCGGTCCTGGACGAATCATCAATACTCAAGGCGTATGATGGAAAAACCAGAACGACAATAATCGAGTCCTTTGCCAATACCCCATACCGACTAGCCTGCACGGCAACACCAGCACCAAATGACTTTATGGAGCTAGGTAATCACTCGGAATTTCTTGGTGTAATGAGTCGGACTGAAATGCTAGCAACATTCTTTGTGCATGACAGCGGCGATACCTCAAAATGGAGGCTAAAGGGACATGCTGAAAATAAATATTGGGAATGGGTAGCATCCTGGGCGGCTGTGATGAGGAAACCCTCTGACCTGGGCTATGAGGATGGAGATTTCACGTTACCTGATCTACATATTCACGAGGAAGTAGTTCGGGTGGATAAGCCTACAGAAGGTCGCCTATTCGCAATAGAGGCTCTAACATTACAAGATCGACAGAAGTCCAGAAGAACAAGCCTAACGGATAGGGTAAAAAGGTGCGCAGAATTAGTAAATGCATCAGATGATCCTTGGATTACATGGTGTGATCTAAACGCAGAGAGTGACGCACTAACCAAAGCTATTCCTGGAGCGGTTGAGGTTAAGGGCAGTGATGGCCCGGAGCATAAAGAAAAGGCGATGGCAGATTTTACGGCGGGAAAAATTCGTGTTCTGGTCACCAAGCCAAGCATTGCAGGATTCGGAATGAACTGGCAACACTGCGCAAAAATGGCTTTTGTGGGACTGTCGGATAGCTACGAAGCATTTTATCAGGCCGTGCGTAGATGTTGGAGATTTGGACAGAAAAAGCCGGTTAATGCCTATGTGATTATCGGCGAACAGGAGGGGTCCGTAGTGGCCAATATTAAACGAAAGGAGGCAGATGCTTTGCGGATGCAAGAGAACCTAGTCAAGCACACTCAGGAAATAACGAAGAAGAATATCCATTCAGCAGAAAAGGAAGTTGAGCAATATAAAACAGCAACCGCCAAAGGCGACGGCTGGACACTGTACCTTGGCGATTGCGTGGAAGTAGCCCGAGAGATCCCGGACAACTCGATTCATTATACCATATTCTCCCCGCCTTTTAGTTCGCTTTATACCTATTCCAACAGCGAGCGGGATATGGGTAACTGTAAAAATAACGATCAATTTTTTACTCACTTTAGGTTTTTAGTGAGCGAATTGTACCGAATTACAATGCCAGGTAGGTTATTATCTTTCCACTGTATGGATATCCCGGCCATGAAGGACCGAGACGGATATATAGGGTTAAAGGATTTTCCAGGTGATTTATTACGTATGTTCGAAGCGGCGGGGTTTATCTATCACGCCAAGGCGGTAATTTGGAAAGACCCGTTGGTCGAGGCTACCCGCACTAAAGCATTAGGGCTTATGCATAAACAGTTAGTAAAAGACTCATCAATGTGCCGGCAGGGGCTTCCGGATTATTTAATTACTGTCCGTAAAATTGGCACAAACCAAGACCCTATTACTCATCCGGATGGGCTAACATGCTTTGCCGGAGAAGATGAGCCGAACGCCCCCAAAATAGAGCGACCGAATCCGGATATGGAAGCTTTTGCGAAACATCAACCATACACGGGAGGTCCGGTTTATTCCCACCAAGTATGGCGAAGATACGCCTCCCCAGTTTGGATGGACATTAACCAAAGCAACACATTGAATAGAGAATCAGCCAGGGAGCATAAAGACGAAAGGCATATCTGTCCTTTACAGCTTGATGTTATCGAACGGGCGCTGACGCTTTGGAGCAATGAAGGTGATCTGGCGTTTTCGCCTTTCGCCGGTATCGGCAGCGAGGGCTACCAAGCCCTAAAAATGAAGCGGAAATTCATCGGGGTAGAGCTTAAGCAAAGCTACTTTGAGCAGGCCAGGAATAATCTAGAGAGGGCCACTGCATCAGATACCATGACACTCTTTGATTTTATAGGCAAGGATGGTGAAACAGCATGATTCACGATGCATATTTCGACCATATGACCCCGGGCGAGCAGAAACGGTTCCTGCGCTACCGCCGGCGGATGGAGGTATCTGCGGCGGTGCGGGGGACCACCCATAAAATAACACTGTATTATAGCCTGATGGCGGACAAGCTGATTGTAGCAGCAATGAGGAGGCAGGCAGAACAGAGAAAGGTGGTGGGGTGATGAACCGTACAAAAATAGATTGGTGTGATTATACCTTTAATCCTGTTACTGGGTGTTTACATGAGTGCAAATACTGCTATGCCGAGAAAATTGCTAATAGGTTTGGATTAGCATTTGCTCCGAGGCTGGATGAGGTTGATGGTTGCAAATATGACAGCCCCGTGGGCATGGACACGATGCTGGAACTCAACAAACCATATTACAAGAGTGGACGAATCCAACCGTACCCGATGGCATTTTTACCTACATTTCACCGTTACCATCTGGATGAACCCGCTAAAATAAAGCAACCACAGAAGGTATTTGTTTGCAGTATGGGTGACCTGTTCGGGGATTGGGTGCCCAGTACCTGGATATGCGATGTACTGAATGTGGTTGAATTCTGCCTGCAACATACTTTTCTGTTTCTGACCAAAAACCCAAAGCGATACCAGGAATTTGAATTTCCCGCCAATGCATGGATTGGTACTTCGGTTGAGAATCAACAGGCCGCAGATGAGCGGATTCCACTGCTCCTACAGGCACAAGCTGCAGTCAGATTCATTTCGGCGGAACCACTATTGGGGCCGATTGATTTAAGCCAATACCTTCCTAAAGGCATGGAAACAGGGGACCCGCCAGAGGACGATCCGCTAGGCCCTGACGTGGCCTGCCCTGAGTGCGAAGCTATACACGAATTTGGCGCAGCGGAAAACGACCCTTATTGTGAAAGGTTGAACTGGATTATTTGCGGCACCGAATCAGGCCCAAAACGGAGGCCTGCCATGTCAGAATGGATCATATCTTTACGTGACCAATGCCAAACCACTGGTGTGCCGTTCTTCCTAAAGCAGATGGATGTTGCCGGAAAGTTGGTAAAGATGCCGGAACTTGACGGCAAAGTTTGGAGTGAATTCCCGGAGGTGACTCCATGACCAATCGAAATTATGCTGGCTTAATTGCCTATCTGGTGCTAATTATTATCGCTGTAGCCTTGCTGCTGTACGCCAAGCAGGCTGACGCAGTGGACAAGCCGGGGCATGAGGTGTATGTGGTGCAGGCAGGGGATACGCTTTGGGGAATCGCAAGTAATCGGTATCCAGGGGCGCACACGGGGGAAATGGTGCACCGGATTAGGGAGATTAATGGGACTGACGGGAAGTTGCGGAGCACGGTTATCCATGCGGGGGAAGAGTTGTTGTTGCCGGTGGAGGTGGAAGGCAAATGAGCGAATTCGGCAAATGGACTGAGGTTAAGAAAACGAGGAAAGAACACCAATGCAAAGGTTGTCTGATAAAGATTCCGGCAGGTTCCGGGGCAAAGTATTTCGCCGGAAGAGTCGAAGGAGAGTTTAGCACTGGATACCTATGCAAGGAGTGCGATAAATACTTGAGAGAGCATTCCAAGGATTTTGAGGACTTTTGGCATGAGGGAGAGATAGGCGAGTTAAGGAGAGAGGCTGGTTACCGGCAAGCAGATAGTGAATGGGATTCGGGAGTTGAATGGCAAGAACGGGAAGTTGCGGAGCACGGTGATTAGGCCGGGGCAGGAACTATTGATGCCAGGGGAGGTAGAGCGGATGGCGAGGAAACGGTTTATTACCAGTGATATGTGCACAGACGAAAAAATAGCAATACTAGCAGAGGAGAATCCTACCGCAGCCTTAATGTGGCCCTGGATGGTTACGGCATTGGATGACTGGGGCCGTATGGGGGCTAATCCGATGGAAGTAAAGTTAACCGTTTTCCCAGCCTTCCCGTTTACCGCTAAAGAAGTCGCTGAAGCAATAAAATTATATGATCAGTTCGAGTTAGCCCATCATTACATAATTGACGATAAACCTTATCTGGCAGTCAACCCATCTATCTGGTATAAATACCAGACCTACATAGATTCTAAACGAAAAGAAAAGCAGGCTTCAAAATATCCCGCACCATTAAACCCTCCTTGGGCAGAAGAAAATCAGCAACAATTAGCAACTATTGCAGATATTGAACAACCATCAGCAGAAATTGTACCTTCACCTTCACCTTCACCTTCACCTTTAAAAGAAAAAGAATATGTCGGTCCCGGGCAAGCCGAAACCGACGATGTTGTTAGCGATATCTTCGAGTTTTACTGTAAAACGCTTGGCATTAGGCGGCGACTAACTAAAGGTCGAATACAAAAAATCAAGACCCGACTAACAGACTTTAGCGCGAATGAGCTAAAGCAAGCCATTGTCAACCTGGCTGCTGATGACTTTATCATGGGTAAAAATGACAGAAATAAGTTTTATGCCGAAATCGAGTATGTATTCAGATCCACCGAGAAAACGGAACAATGGATAAACGCTGGACAGCGAACAGATATCGACACGAGAAGCAGGAATCCAACCGAACCGGCGGGAGCTAAATATGAAGAATGGTTCACTGAGGGGGAAACTATATGAACCCAGACCTGTATACCTGCATCGATGTGGAAACGGCCATACTTGGCACTATGATCATGTCCAATAAGGCCGCAAATTATACACTGGACAAAGTTTTCCCGGATGATTTTTACCGGGATTCCCACCGCCTCATCTTTCAAACCATGTTTCAGATGACCAAGCAGGGCAAGCCCATTGAAATGCTATACCTTACTCAAGAGCTAAAAGACAGTGGCAACTTGCCTAAAGTTGGGGGTTCTGTCGCAATCGCCAAACTCTGCGACTCCGCCTTTGAACCGCACATTGACAACTACATACGCATCCTGAAAGAAAAGTCGGAGCGCAGACAACTAAGGTCCGTATTACAACGCAACCTAGCCGCCCTTGACGAGATCGAAAATTCGACCGAAGAAATTGTGTTAGCGGCACAGAGAGAGGTTTACAGTGTTGTGGACCGTAAAACGGGCAGGAAGTACGTCCTAAACTATGACCTTATGCTGGAATATATCGACTACCTGGAGAGGCGCAGGCAGGAGAAAAAGGGTATTAGTTGGGGGTTTAGGGACATGGACCGCACTATCGGTATGATGATGCCAGGGCGGGTGTATTACTGCGGTGCGAGACCGGGAGTAGGGAAGACAGCATTAGCCTTAACCACCGTCCGAAACGTGGCTAAAACTGGGGTGCCGGTTTATATGGCATCCATGGAAATGAGTCGGGAGCAAATTGCAGACCGCCAAGTGTCAATGGAGGCATCGATAGACGGACATCTTCTGCAGCATGGATTTTTGAGAGATTCGGACTGGAGTAATATTGTCCGTGCCACAAATACTCTTTCCACCCTACCGATTGCTACGGATGACGAGCGGCAGACCACATCAAGCCTTTTCCTGAAAGTGCGACAATTCAGGATGGACATGCTTGAGAAGGCCAAGGGATTCCGCGAGAGAGGAAAAATCCAGATAGCAGAAGCCATTGAACGGGTAAACGGAGTGGGGCTTGTTGTTGTGGACTATTTCCAGCTTTTTAAGGACCCGGTCGGAAATATGGATAAGGACCAGTGGACGGCGCATGTTTCCGGGGCAATGGTGGACTTGGCTAAAGAGTTACAGGTGCCGGTACTATGTCTGACACAGCTAAACCGGGAGAGCGAAAGGCGGGGAAATAAGCAGCCAGAAATATCTGACCTCCGGGGCGGCGGGGCCCAAGAGCAGGATGGGTGGGCAGTATTACTGCTGCATCGTCCGAACCCCGATGTTAATGACCTGGTGGACATTCTTCTGAAGAAAAACCGGAGCGGACCAATAGGGAAAGTGCAGATGAAATTCTATGCTGAGTACACCAGATTTCATAACCTAGAAAGGTGGGTTGGTTGATAAGCATTGAGTGGGGCATCAACATCATCCGCGGAACCGACAACGAATGGGTTATATACGAGTTATGTAAAGGCATCGAGGAAACCGGTGCATTTGACAACCTCTCCCGAGCAGAGGCCTATGACATGGTTAAGACGATTGCCCAGGCGCACGGAGCAACTTTGGGGGCAATTCGCAACGGTTGGGAGGAATACCTCTGCTCTGTTCAAGGGCGGCGCAACATAGGGGAATTGCGGAGGGGACTAAAACTGGCGCAATAGGGAGGTAAATCATGACCGTCTGGCACGTACATGAAGCCTGTAAAGCCTTTGAGCAAATGGGTGTATTCAATGGCAGATCGGAA
>JAJZTU010000070.1 GCA_021848765.1 Bacillota bacterium | reverse complement strand
TCCGATCACAAAGTACATCCCGAAAAAGAATACTATGTTGTCCATACCTCGCGCCCTGAATTAAACGTGAAAGAAAGAATATGGACAGGGGTGAGGGGTATAAGATGAAACTGTATTTTGACTATGGATTGCCTTTTGCAAAATTAGAACTTATTAACGGGGATAAAAAGATAAAACTTTCTAAAGTGCTGATTGATACTGGTTCAGCAACAACCATCATTTCAACCGAAACGGCCATAGGAATCGGGTTAGGCCCACAGCCGAATGATGAACTCTCCCTGGTTCGTGGTGTCGGCGGTGTTGAATCTGTCTTTGAAAAGCATGTTGAAAAGATTGTCTTAGATACCGCTACATTGAACAATTTTACAATTGATGTTGGGGCAATGGATTATGGTTTTGAAATTGACGCTATTGTAGGGATGGATATTCTGGAACAGGCAAAAGCCTTGATAAACTTCTATGAAATGACCTTAACCCCAATGATTTGAGCATAGAGTAGTAAAAAATAGGGATATCGTTACCAAATATTGTCTTAGCGTATGAAAAATGTTAAATTATTGAATACCCCAAAAAGGACGTGTAGGAGAATTATACATGTTCTTTTTGTATTTTTAAAATATTTTAAATTTGAAATTAATTCTCAGAAGGAGAACGAAAAGATTTGTCGAACTATTCTCACAGGTAAAGTGGTCAGACCACCATATGGATTAGCCACCGGATAAGGGGGGGTAAATGGCGCTATTTATGGATTCTTTCCTATTGGCTGGATTGTACTCACAGCAGTGTTCCTATATAACATCACCGTAAAAACCGGCCAGTTTGGCGGTGTGGGGATTCCCATCATTGTAGCCGGCCAAGTTACCGGAATTGATCCTATGGCTGTTAGTTGCCAGGAAGGAAGTAACCTGCCAAGGAGGAATAAGCCCATGCTCAACCGGGAATTCATCACCAGGCTTGAGGTTATAACAGGACCGGAAAACGTAACCACAACCCCGGAGGATTTGCTCACTTACAGCTATGACGCTACTGCGGATATGCCCAGCCAGCTTCCCGACGTAGTGGTCAGTCCCCGCTCAACAAGGGAGGTCCGGGAGATCATCAAGTTAGCAGGAAAACACAGAATACCCGTTTACCCCAGGGGTTCCGGAACTAATCTCAGCGGAGGGACCATTCCTGTCAAGAAGGGCATAGTCCTGTCACTGCTGAGGATGGATCAAATCCTGGAGATAGATGCGGACAATTTAACCGCTACTGTTCAGCCAGGGGTGATTATTCAGGATCTCAATACTGCTGTTGCGCCCTATGGTTTGATTTATCCTCCTGATCCCGGCACAGTAGCTACCGCTACGATGGGTGGAAGTGTGTCAGAGTGTTCCGGGGGCCTGCGGGGTCTGAAGTACGGGGTGACCAAACACTATGTTATGGGCCTGGAGGTTGTTCTGGCCAATGGTGAAGTGGTACGCCTGGGTGGTAAAACAGTTAAGAATGTGACAGCCTACGACCTGGTGAAACTGTTTACAGGAGCGGAAGGAACCCTGGGGATTATCACCGAGATAACTGTAAAGCTCATCCCTGCCCCTGAATTCAAGAAGAGCATGCTGGCCGTGTTTAAAAATCTGGTTGATGCCGGCAATACCGTCAGTGCAATTGTCAAAAACAAAGTAATTCCGGCTACCCTGGAAATCATGGACAATATGACCATCAGGACAGTGGAGAACTTTGTAAAAATCGGCCTGCCTACCGATTCTGAAGCAATCCTGCTCATCGAAGTGGATGGCATTAAGGGAGTGGTGCTCAAAGAGGCCGAAACGGTTCTCCGGGTAGTCCGGGCCAATAACGGGGAAATCAAGGTAGCAGAAACCGATGCAGAGCGGGATAAGCTCTGGGCCGGCCGCCGGGCGGCATTGCCTGCTTTGGCCCAGTTAAGTCCTACTACAGTACTGGAGGACGCTACTGTTCCCCGCAGCAAAATAACCGAGATGCTGGTGGCGATCCAAGCAATTGCGGCCAAGTATAGCCTGCGGATAGGCACCTTTGGCCACGCCGGGGATGGGAACTTACACCCTACGATTGTCACAGATGAGCGGAACCACGAAGAAATGGCCAGAGTACACCAAGCCGTGGATGAAATCTTTGCTGTAGCTTTGCAGCTCGGAGGCACCTTGTCCGGTGAGCACGGCATCGGAATTGCCAAGCTGAAATACCTGGGCCAGGAACTTGGCGAAACCGGATTGAACCTTTTAAGGCGGGTCAAGGAGGCCCTGGATCCGGATTATCTCCTCAATCCCGGAAAAATGGTTCCGGTAAAGGGGGAATAAACTATGGATAACTCTATACCCCTGAAGAAGGTCAGAGCAGAGATAGCTAAGTGTATGAAGTGCGGCAACTGCATGGCAGTCTGCCCGATTTACAAAGCAACCAAAGCCGAGGCAGGGGTGGCCAGGGGTAAAATTCAACTGGCCGCCGCCCTCCTGGAGGGCAGGCTGCCCTTTACCCACGGGGTAGAGGAACGGCTGATGACCTGTCTGACCTGCAAGGCCTGTTCTGCTAACTGCCCCTGTGGCGTAAAGGCCGATGAAATCATCCTGGCTGCCCGGGCCGCAGTGGCCGGTAAGCTGGGTTTGCCCTTGATTAAGACTGCTGCCTTCAGTGCATTAAAACGTCCCCTGCTTTTTGACTGGGGCCTTAAACTGGGCAGCCGGTTTCAAGGGATATTCCTCAAGGACAACGGGCAGGGAAACCGGTCACCACGGTTTCCCATCGGCCTGGATAGCAAAAGGGTACTCCCCGTCCTGGCCGGCGTAACCTTCCGTGATGCTTTTGTTCCGGTATCTTTAGCTAATCCCAGGCTAAAGGTTGCCTTTTTCACCGGCTGTGTCACTAACTATATCTATACTGAGGTAGGAAAAGCCGCCGTGGAGGTCCTGAGGGCCAACAATATAGAAGTAATTGTCCCTGAGGAACAGCACTGCTGTGGAGCTCCGGTCCGTATTCACGGGGATGTGGCGACAGCGGAGGAGATGGCCAGGTCCCATGTGGACAGCTTTGCAAAATTACAGGTGGATGCGATTATTACAGTGTGTGGTACCTGTGGAGAAACTTTTCAGCATAGCTACCCGGAGCTTTTAGTCAATGACCGGGTATACGGTCCCAAGGCCGGGAAAATTGCCGGTATAACCCACGATATCAGCGAATTCCTGGTCAATGTGGTAAAAATAAATTCCGCAGCGCTGTCAGGGGTCAACCTCAAAGTGACTTATCATGATCCCTGTCACCTGGTACGGGGCATGGGAGTGAGCCGGGAGCCCAGGGAAATTCTCCGGGCAATCCCGGGAGTTTCGCTCACAGAGCTGAAAAACCCCGCCCGCTGCTGCGGTGGTGCAGGCTCCTTTAGCCTGACCCACTACGGCCTGTCCATGGACATTCACCGCCACAAGGCTGACGACATTAGGGCTAGCGGGGCAGAGGTGGTAGTAACCGGTTGCGGCTCTTGCCGGATGCAGCTTGAAGACGGTCTCCGGCAGCACGGGACGCCCCGCAAGGTCATGCATACTGTAGAGGTGCTGGCCCAGGCTTATGCCGGGCAAAAAGCCGGGGATGTACCGGCCTGAATCAGCCTTTCCAACATTGCCGGTGCAGGCCTAAAGCCCTTATTCTTTCGGGTCAGGAGGTTAAATCATGAGAGAAGAACTTTTTAGCCTGTTTAAGGAGCGGGCGGAAATGGTATCAGCCGAGGTTCACCGGGTAAAAGACGTACAACGGGCAGTGGAGTTCATCAGAAAGGCATTAAGCGAAATAGCTTCGGCGCAGCCCGGGGAGACAGAAGCCCTGCTGCTCCGCGGCTCTCTGTTGGAGGGCGTCAATCCGGCGGAGCTTGAACAACCCGGGGCAAAGGTGTATGATGATAACTTTGACCGGCTAGCCCCCGGTGTTATGATAGGAATTTCCCAGTTGGATCTGGCCATCGCCGATACCGGTACCCTCTGCCAGGATGCCACTGATGTAAAGAAACGCCTGGTATCTACCCTGCCATCTGTGCACATAGCCCTGGTTCCCACCGGCGGACTGGTAGCCAACCTTGCGGAAGCCCTGGAAAAGTTTCAGGGCCAGGTGCCCGGATACCTGGCTTTTATCACCGGGCCCAGCCGTACGGCAGACATTGAGCGGGTGCTGACTATCGGAGTTCACGGGCCGGAACGCTTAATAGTGCTCTTTATAGATGAGGTAGGAGGTGGCAGCCTTGCCTGATGCAAAATTTAAGGAATCCATTAAACAAGCTCTGGCCAATCCCCAGTTGGGCGGAGCTTTAGGCAGGTTTTTCGAAGCCTATGCTCCTTCCCGGGCACGCGTCTATGAGGGGATGGATTTCGAGGCCCTGCGCACCACCATTGCCGCAATTAAGAGCCAGGCGGCGGAGCACATGGAGGAAATGGCTTCCCGCTTTACAAAAGAGGCGGAAAAACGCGGCGCCAAGGTATTCCTGGCTAAGAGCGGGGACGAAGTAAAGGCGTACATTGCCAAGTTGGCTCAGGACAAGGGTGTCAAGAGGATTGTCAAATCCAAGTCCATGGCCTCTGAGGAAATTCACCTGAATAGCTATCTGGAAAAGCAAGGACTGTCAGTTAAGGAAACCGACCTTGGGGAGTGGATTATCCAATTAGCGGGACAACGCCCGTCCCATATGGTTATGCCGGCTATCCATATGAGCAAGGAAGAGGTTACTGAACTGTTTTCCAAGGAAGTAAACGAACGCCTGGAGGTAGACATTCCCCGGCTGGTAAAGGTGGCCCGCAATGAACTGCGCAAGGCGTTTTTGGAGGCTGAGCTGGGGATTACCGGGGCAAACATGGCGGTGGCTGAGACCGGTACGCTGGTACTGGTGACCAATGAGGGTAACGCCAGGTTGGTGACCACTTTACCCCCTATCCATGTGGCTATAGTAGGCCTGGAGAAGTTAGTGCCAAAGTTTGCTGACATTGCACCTGTTTTGCAGGCTCTGCCCAGAAGCGCCACTGCCCAGCAGTTGACCAGTTATGTCACCATGATTACCGGAACTGTGCCCACACTTGTCGAAGGAGGCGTCCAAGCAAAGGAACTGCATATTATACTCCTGGACAACCGGCGGACTGAGATGCGTGCCGACCCTGTATTCAAACAGGCACTCCAGTGTATCCGCTGTGCATCCTGCCTGAATGTTTGTCCGGTATACCGGTTGGTGGGGGGGCATGTTTTCGGGCATGTCTATGCCGGGGGGATCGGGACAATCCTGACTGCCTGGTTTAACGAAATGCACAACTCCAAAGACATCCAGGGCCTATGCATCCAATGCGGGCGCTGTAAAGAGGTTTGTCCCGGCAAGATTGACATCCCTGAGCTGATTGTGGAACTGCGCCGGCAAATTACGGAAAAAGCCGGGCTATCTTTAACCCAGAAGCTGATCTTTGAAAATATGCTCACGAACCGCAAGTTGTTCCACAACATGCTCAGGGCAGCTTCCCTGGCGCAGAAGCCTTTTACAGGCAGAGGGTCCATGATCAGGCATCTACCCCTGTTCTTCTCCAAATACTCGGAATTTCGCAGCCTCCCGGCTATCGCTGAGGTGCCGCTGAGAGACAGGATGGACAAATTGGAGCAAACTGTCCGTGTGGTGCCGCAGGGCAAGGCCGTTTTTTACAGTGGCTGTTTAATTGATTTTGCTTACCCGGAACTGGGCGAGGATGTAATTAAGGTCTTAAACCAGGGGGGCTATGAAGTGGTTTTTCCTCAGGGACAGACTTGTTGTGGCGCTCCGGCTAAGTATAACGGCGTCCATGATGTGGCAGTAAAACTTGCTAAACAGAATGTAGAGGCTTTGAGTTCAGTGAATGCCGAAGTGGTCATTTCCGCCTGTCCCACCTGCACTGTTGCCATTAAGCATGATTTCGTCAAAGCGCTTCAGGACGATCCGGAATGGGGCCCCAAGGCCAGTGCTCTGGCGGACAAGGTGCGGGACTTTTCCCACTTTATCCTGGAAAAAGGCCTAACTAACCGGACTAACCAAAGTAACCAGGCTTTCCCAACCACCAAGGTTACCTACCACGATTCCTGTCATCTCAAGCGCACGCTGGGTATCTCCCGGGAGCCGCGCACGCTTCTGAAAACAGTGCCGGGTTTAGAGCTTGTCGAGATGTCCGAGTCCGATATGTGCTGTGGAATGGGCGGTTCCTACAGCCTGAAGTTTCCGGAACTGTCCGCTCCTATCCTGGAGCGCAAGCTGAAGCATATCAGGGAAAGCGAAGCCCAGGTTGTAGCTATGGACTGCCCGGGCTGTCTGATGCAAATCTCCGGCGGCCTGGACAAACAAGGCAGGAGGGTAGAAGTAAAGCACACCGCCCAAATCCTGGCGGAAATGCTTGCGAAGCAGAATACTAACTAATCAGGAAAGCAGGGATGGTTAGCGCAAAGCCAAGGGGTTTTTGGTATACGGGTGGACCGGAAAAAAGGAGTATGCCTTGTAAAAAGCGAATAGTTAATGCAACCCGCCTGTATCGCCAAAGATGACAGTGGGAATCCTTAATCCTGAGGTGGAGAACGCAATGGACCTGAAACCAATCAAAACCAAAAAAATCTACGAAGAAATCGTAGAACAAATCAGGGGCCTAATGGCCGAGGGAGACCTGAAACCAGGGGATCAACTCTTGTCCGAACGGGAGTTGGCTGAAAGGTTAAGAGTCAGCCGGGCCTCGGTACGGGAGGCATTAAGGGCCTTGGAAATGATGGGCTACATCGAGATCCGTTCCGGGGAGGGCACCTTTGTCCGGGAAATCTCCCTGGATGATTTCATTCAGCCCCTGGCTATGATTTTGACTCTGGAAAAAGGGTCTTTCTTTCATGTCTATGAAGTCCGGCGGGTTTTGGAGTCCGCCTGTGCCTACCTGGCGGCCCAGCGGGCAACCGGGGAGGAAGTGGATAAAATGGAAGCGGCCCTGAAGGAAATGGAACAGGATATCCATAATAACCTCCGGGGCGATGAAGCTGATACCGCATTTCACTATGCGGTAGCTGAAGCTACCCACAACCCGGTATTATTCCGGCTGATGAATACCATTTCTGACTCTGTGCACAACTCCGTCCACACAGCACGCCGCAAAATATTTGAAACACCCGGAAATGGAGAAAAGCTCCTGGCCCAGCACCGCAGTGTGCTGGAGGCCATTCGCAGGCGGGACCCCGCCCAGGCAAGGGAACAGATGAAGCAACATTTGGAGTTTGCAGAGGGAGAAATGGCCAAAGAACTGGAATATAAACGCGTTTAATTTTAAGGGGGAGAACTCAGAAGATGGATCTGAAAGAACTTAAGGCCCAGGCAAGAGAAAAACTCAAAGGTTACTGCCGCGTTTGTCAGGTGTGTGATGGCAGGGCCTGCTCAGGTGAGGTCCCCGGAATGGGAGGAGTAAATACCGGCAGCGCCTTCAGGGCTAATTTAGAGGCTTTGCGGGAATTGAAAGTAAATATGCGCACCATCCATGCTGCCAAACAACCGGAGACCAAGGTCACTCTTTTTGGCCAGCAATTAGCTTCACCGGTGTTGGCCGCTCCAATGACCGGGACCCCCTACAATATGGGTGGGGCGCTGTCTGAACTGGAATTCATCACTAATATTGTTGAGGGTTCCCATGCTGCCGGTACCCTGGCCATGACCGGGGACGGCGCTGACCCCACCATGTATGACAGCGGATTGGCTGCCCTGAAAAATAATGGTGGCCCCGGCATCCCTATAATCAAGCCCCGGGCACAGGAGGAGATAGTCCGGCGCATCCGGCAGGCCGAAGAAATTGGGGCTGTTGCTGTGGGTATGGATATAGACGGGGCAGGACTGGTTACCATGGCCCTAAAAGGACAGCCGGTAGGCCCCAAAACCCTGGAAGAAATCAGGGAACTGGTGGCCAGTACCAAGCTGCCCTTTATCCTCAAGGGCATCATGACTCCTGAGGAAGCAAAATTAGCTGCTGAAGCAGGGGTAGCAGCTATTGTGGTGTCCAATCATGGGGGCAGGGTTTTGGATTTTACTCCTGGAGCGGCGCAAGTACTGCCTGGAATTGTCGAAACGGTTCAGGGTAAAGTAACCATCCTGGTAGACGGTGGAATACGCACCGGAATGGATGTACTCAAGCTTTTGGCCCTTGGCGCCCAAGCTGTCCTGGTTGGACGTCCCTTGGCAGTAGGGGCTTTTGGCGGAGGCAGCGAGGGTGTTAAGCTCATCCTTGAGCAGATGGGCCGGGAACTGCAACAGGCCATGATCTTAACCGGCTGCGAAAGAATTGAGAACATTGGTAAAAGCGTGATCTACAGATAGCAGGCATAGGGAGCACTGTTCTATGCACCGGGGAAAATCTTGGCTGTGGTTAACAGCAGGGTATCATTGACTAAGTACTTGTCACCTACCTTGGTTATCTGAAACTGGAGGTAGAGGACCTGATTTCTTCCGGTTTCAGTAGCATATTGCATTCTTTCAATCACCAGCTGGTTTTCAAAGTTTTCCTTGATAAGTTGGGAATCCTCAAAGTCCGCCGTGGCTTTAGGCGGCAGCTTTACCCTCCACTGACGCCAGTAGGAAATCAGCCTGGGCTTTACTTCTTGCTCCAGGAGAAGTTTGTTTGCTTCTGTACTCATATTTTTTGCAATTACCCAGTTGCCATTAGCTACCGCCCGGGCATAAAAGTCCGCCTGGCTAATTATGTCCTTTGGGAGGGATTCCCCGGCTTCGAAGCCCGGCCCGGGGACACCTCCCGGCAGTACCTGACCGGGGAGGTTTGATTTTAGGGGGGGCAGGGGCTTGGGCTGCGGCCCACGGGTGATATTTCCGGAGACGCAGCCGGTGAATAATACCGTAAGACTAAAGAAAAGTATCATCACCAGGGTGGAGAAGTTGTAATACTTAAACATAAAATATACCCTCCCTTGCTGAATATTGCTTAGTAATTGTTTCTAGTTTGCCAACAATTATTAGTTTTTACGCCCATATTTTTTAAAAGTTCCGCGCATAGAAAACTCCCCTGGCCTTGCGGCAGGGGAGTTACTTGGTGAATGGTATAAGTATAACGGTTTTTAGTCGTCCTTTTCCGGATCATCGTGGTCACCGTTGTCGGAGCTTTTACTGTCATCTTTATTCTTGTCCGTATTTTTATCCTTGTGTATATCTCTGTTTATGTCTTTTCGATTATCAGGGTTATCTATGTCTTCGCGGTCATCATAGTTATCTGTATCTATGTCTTTTCGGTCATCAGGCTTATCCCTGTCTTTTTGCTTGCCTGTTTTTTCGTGCTTAGCTTTGTTCTCATCTTGGAAATGAGATTTATTTTTGTAGTCCTCGCTGTCCTTATTGATCAGGTTAGCTTTATCTTTGCGAAAATCTCTTTGCTCAATTTTTTGCTTGTCAGTATCCTTATTCTCTTTCAGCTTGATTCTGGTTTCCCGGGAATTGCGGTCATCATCCTGAGCATAGTCCAGGTCCTCAACGTCATAATACTCTTTATCTCCATTCTTGCTATGCTTACGGGCGGGTTTTTCCGAAATATCCTCAGGGTCACGATTCAGGTATTGTACAAAGATTTCTGCCTGGGGTTCAGGGAGTTTGGCTTTTTTAGTCTCCACCAAAGTCCCAATGCTTTGTTCCTTGAGTTCTTCCAGAGTAATCCTGGCTCCGCTCTTGCGTTCACCTTCATAGAAGAGGTACTTCCCGGTAGAGAGGCTAGCTTTCTTGGCGGCCTCCCGGTCTTGCTTTTTGGCTTTATAGACTACCACGCTTGCCTTAAGGGGTTTACCCTTCAGGGGAGTGGCCACAGCATCTTGCAGGCGGGCGGTATCAAGGGTCATCTCCTGGGGCTCAACTTCCACCACTGATGAAACTACCAGGTTGGGGCGGTCAGGGGCGACATATTTTAGCTCAATAGCCCGCTGGAGAATCATGGAGAGCACTGTGTAGACATCTTTGCCCTGATAGTCCAGGTTGTTTAGCAGCGGCAGGGAGTCGTCGTTGAAAGCAGAGATATCCACTACCTGTTTATTTTTATCAACGGCAATTTCCAGACTGGGATTAATATCAAGGGAAACATAGGCCACCGGTGTTGCCGCGGCAGACGACTGATACAGGGTCACCCCTAAAACGGCAATCAATAATGAGGCAGCAATTAGGGCATATTTTGTCAAAGCAGACCATTCAAAAGAGGATGCCTGTATTTCCTGACCTACCCTAACCGGCCCGGAGGGTAGGGGGACCCGCCTGAATTCACCGTCTTTGGTGATGATAATACACTTGGCACCGGAAATTTTGCTAACAATACCTATTAGCTTACCCATGGGAGAAAACCTCATTTCTCTTTATAAGTGAAGGGATATGTAGGAACGGAGGTAGATGAATTCCTCCCGGCAGTGAAGAATTAGTGCCAGGGCGATGATGTACTTTCTGCCCTTTTCCAGGGTTTTGCGGTTAATACCTGTGTTTAGCGAAAGCTCTTTTGTGGGGAGCATTTTTTTACTTTTCAGGTAGCCCATGAGGGCTTGCTCACCGGCCAGGTGATGGGCGGCCCTAAACATGGTCTGTCTGGTATCCCTGTGCTTGGGGGATACGTCTACCAAATCATCAAACTGAATTCCATAGTCCCGCAAGAGCAGGTCCAAAGCTTCAATTTCCTGCTGGCGTTCATCTTCTATCGTCTGGTTTTGGTAGTTGGTCCAGGCTTGCTCGATTTCAGCCGGGCTGAAAAACTCATCTTCCTCTGCAGACGCTGCCGTGTAGAGACTCGCATGCTGGTGACGGGCTTCTTTTTTAAAATAGTCTTTTAAATTGCTTTCTATTACCAGCCGGGCAAAGGGCAGGAAAGGGACTCCTTTTTCCGGTTTATAACGGTCAAGAGCTGAATTCAGAGCAATCAGGCCAATGCTGAGCTCATCATCCCTGCCCCAATCCAGAAACCGTTTGCAGAGTGTACTGGCTACCTTGGCTACAAAGGGCTTGTATTCTTCCAGAAAACTGTCCCTGGCCTGACTGTTTCCCAGACGGATTTCTGCCAATGTTGTGGCTAATCTATCTCCAGCATGATTTTGATTCATGCGTACACCTCAGTTAAGTTCTTTTCATTTAATTATACGATAATTTATCGTAATTTTGGGGGGGATTTATTTAATTTGGGCAAAATTACTTTGGAAATGTATCTGAGTGAGGGAATCTATAATTCGTAAAGGTTAGTGGAGGCAATTATGGGAAAGAGGTACAAAGGCTCAGGCGGGGTAAGTACGGTGCAACCTGACAAGGAGCATAACAGGGGCTACATAGTAGTCAGCATGGCTCCCAGGGACATAAACTTCTTCATGAAAATTATGGAGGGATACACCCACTTGGGTTTTGCCACTCCCCTGGAGCCAAAGGCAGGCCTGGTAGCAATTCACGCTACCTCTGACACTGTGGAAGAAATTAAGGAAATCCTGCAAAACTTCCCCAGGCGGATTAAACAGGAAGAACAGAAATGAATTGTCACAGAAATGTTTGACCATCACTAAAGCAGGAGTTATGATGAGATTAGCAGGGAAGTAATATTTTGGTTATCCGGGCAATAAACCTAGAAAAGGCTCAGTTAACTTTGGGGCAAAATCCTCAAGGAAAGGGGGTACTTACAATGTTACGCAAACACTGGATGCTTAGACAAGTTGCCCACTGCAAAGGGGGCTGCTCTAGAACGTCCCGGGTATGACGTTAAACTGCCTGTAGGGAAAACCGGGAAAACACCACAATTTACCCGGTAAGGGTCAAGCAGCCGGTGTCGGTCATAGTAGGCCGATTCCGGCTGCTTTGTTTTTTTACCGGTGTTTTGAGAATAAAAAATTACCACAACATAAATAACCGGAATACATATAATCATCGAGCCTCACAATTGACAATAAACAGGAATAATATGTAGCGAGATGCAGCTTAAGATAAATGGGTGGTGTTGGGACTGGCGACGGGGAGACTCAAATGAATAAGTTCTTGTGGGTAAAATGGTTTTTCAAGATACTATTGTACCTATAGGAGGCCAAGATGATTCAAATTAAACCCTATAACAATGTGTCTGTAATTGTTCCTTGTTTAAATGAAGCCAACTATATTAAATCATTTCTTGATTCCCTATTGAGCCAAGAGCTTGACGAAATTAAACTGGAGGTCATAATTGCCGATGGTATGAGTAATGACGGTACACGTGATGTATTAGAAACCTATTGCAAAAATCACCCGGAGGTCCGGCTCATTGATAATCCGGCCGGAATAGTGTCTACAGGGCTAAATGCCGCTATCGGTATTGCACAGGGTGAAATTATTATCCGGATGGATGTGCACACGGAATATGCACCTGATTATATCTACCAGTGCTGTAATATTTTAAAAGAAACAGGGGCGGATAATGTAGGCGGGGCATGGCGAGCGGCCGGTAAGACATATTTGCAAAAGGCCATCGCACTCGCATTTCAATCTCCTTGTTCATCCGGAGGCGCTGCTTCCCATTTTTTAGAGAAAGAGGGAACAGTTGATTCAGTTTATTTGGGGTGTTGGAATAAACAGATCTTTAATAAAATAGGTCTCTTTGATCCGGAGCTTGTCCGCAATCAGGATGATGAATTGAATTTGCGGATTACACGTTTCGGGGGTAGAATATGGCAATCACGGAAAATCAGATCCTGGTATTATCCCCGTTCTTCGCTTAGAGCATTATTTAAACAGTATTGCCAGTATGGTTATTGGAAAGTGCGGGTTATCCAGAAGCATAAAATTCCCGCTGCTATACGGCATCTTATCCCTGGCGGATTTGTAGCGAGCCTGATTGTACTTGGCGCCCTGTCGCCTTTTTATGATTTAGGTTTATGGTTATTTAAGCTGCTGGTAAACCTGTACATTTTTGCAAATCTAACGGCTTCTCTCGTTACTTGCCGTAAGCAATCACTTGTTAAATT
>JAJZTU010000069.1 GCA_021848765.1 Bacillota bacterium | reverse complement strand
GCTCAATAGTTTGGTTCAGCAAGTCTTCCTGCTCTTTGGAGGGATATATTCTGAATGAGTAGGTAGTCTGCACAAGTTCACCACCTTTGGTAACTCTCTACTCCCATTATACCAAATATAGGTTCGGGAAACAACAAAAAATGGCAATTCATCCCCCGCCTTCACTTCTTTTAGAGGCGGGAGAATTCTTGCCAAGTTAGGTTAAACGGCTCGCTTCTTTTGGTTTATTTTTTCGGCTATTTCTTAAGGATACCCCGTAGAATTATTTGCGAGTATAATTCGGCGATATCTTCCGGAGAACAGGGACCTTTGGGGTTATACCAGTGATACATCCAGTTACACATGCCGAGAATTCCGTACACTGTGGGGAGGACATCAAGGGGTTCCAACACTCCCTGAGTAACACCATCCCGGATTACAGCCGCGATTTTTTCCTCGTAACTACGCCGGCGGGCGTTAATCTCTTCTAACCTCCCGGCGGGCAAGTGCGCCCTTTCCGTAAAAAAAATGACCATATATGGCGCTTCGTCACGCACGTTCATGATGTGGTTATAGATTATTTTTTTAATTCTCTCCACCACGGACATGTCCTGATTCATTAATTCCTGCATACGCCGTTCCGCGGTAGTCATCGTCTTGTCGAAGATTTCCCACAAGACTTCTTCCTTGCTTTGAATATAGTAATAAAGTGCGGCCTTGGTAAAACCCAGTTTGTCAGCGATATCCTGGACGCTGGTGGCGGTGTATCCCTTTTCTTCAAAGAGTTCAACCGCTGCTTCGATGATTTTTTCTTTGCGTAGACTCATAGAAATGTTTCCCCTCTAAAGTTTACCATCCGGTTAGTAAAAAATCTATCACAATCACAGCATATTTGTCAATATAAACAGCAGGAACTTCAAAAAGACAATAGCATCTCCATTAACATGGGGTGCTTTTTCCATTAAAATATTAATATTTTGTAAACTTACCTGCTTAGATATAATGCAATTTTGTAAAACCTCCGATATATAAACTATACGTTTAAAAATACGAGGAGCTAATCTAAGTTACAAGGGGGAAGCGAATGTTTTCTGATAAAGAAAACCTCAAACAAGCCTTTATTTTAAAATTACAAGCCATGTATGGCAAGACCTTGGAGGAAGCCACCGCCCTGGATAAATATCAAGCTTTGGGCTGCTTGGTAAAAGAAGCCATTAATAAGAGCTGGATTACCACCAGGGTCCGGTGCAAACAACAGGAATTAAAACAGGTCTATTACTTTTCCATGGAATTCATGCTGGGCAGGATGCTGGGTAATAACCTGCTAAACCTGAATTGGGGTAATGTTTGGGAGGAGGCTTTGCAGGAACTGGGGATTGACCTCAATGAACTGGAAAAGATGGAGGCAGATGCCGGGCTGGGTAATGGCGGCTTGGGCCGTTTGGCCGCCTGTTTTCTGGATTCCCTGGCTTCCCTCAATTTGCCCGGTCATGGCTGTGGCATCAGGTACAAATATGGATTGTTCGAGCAAAAAATCATTAACGGTTATCAGGTGGAATTACCTGAGAATTGGCTGAAAGAAGGCAATGTGTGGGAAACGCGCAAGGCGGATAAAGCTGTGGTAGTGAAGTTCGGCGGCGCTGTGCGGGTGGAGGACAGTGAGGGCCGGTTGGCCTTTATTCAGGAAAACTATGATCCGGTGTTGGCCGTTCCTTATGACCTGCCGGTTATCGGCTATCAGAACGGTACGGTAAACAACCTGAGACTCTGGAATGCCGAGGCGGCTAAAACGGACTTTGACTTTGCCAGTTTCAACCGCGGAGATCATCTAAAGGCTGTGGAGTACAAGTACGAGGTGGAGTCCATTTCCCAGGTGCTCTACCCTGATGACAATAACTACCAGGGCAGGGAACTCAGGCTGAAGCAGCAATACTTTTTTGTATCCGCCGGGGTGCAGAGCATAGTGCGCCATTTTAAGAAACAATTCGAGCAGTCCGGGCCATCCTGGCGGGATTTTCCTGATAAGGTGGCTATACACGTCAATGATACTCACCCGGTCCTGGCCATTCCGGAGTTGATGCGCATTCTTATGGATGAAGAAGGCTTAGGGTGGGATGAGGCCTGGCAGATTACTACCAACACCATCTCCTACACCAACCACACCATCTTAGCTGAAGCATTGGAAAAGTGGCCGGTGGAGATGTTTAAATCCCTTTTACCAAGGATTTACATGATAGTTGAGGAAATTAACGAGCGTTTTTGCCGGGAGTTGTGGAACAAATATCCCGGCAATTGGGACAAAATTCATGCCATGGCGATTGTGGCTGACGGCTATGTTAAAATGGCCCACCTGGCCACAGTTGGCAGCTACAGTGTCAACGGAGTGGCTAAAATCCACACCGGTATTCTCAAGAAAAAAGAGATGAAGGATTTTTGTGAGTTTTATCCATATAAGTTTAACAACAAGACCAATGGGATTACCCACCGCCGCTGGCTGGTAAAAGCCAATCCCGGCCTGGCCGGCTTAATTACCGAAGCCATTGGGCCGGCCTGGATTAAACATCCATCCGAATTGGTTGATTTGCGCAAATATGCGGTCGATGCTGTTTTCCAGGCAAAAGTTGCCCAAGTCAAATTGCAGAACAAGGTCAACCTGGCCCGGTTTATCCGGGACAGGTATGGCCTTAATGTAGATGCCCATTCAATTTTTGATGTTCAAGTGAAGCGAATCCATGCCTATAAACGCCAGTTATTAAATGTGCTGCAAATCATGGATTTATATAACCGCTTGCTGGCCAACCCGGAATTGGATATAGTTCCGCGCACCTTTATCTTTGGAGGCAAGGCTGCTCCGGGTTACTACCAGGCCAAGGCCATTATTAAGCTCATCAATACCTTAGCCGACCTGGTCAACAATGATCCGAGGATAAAAGATAAACTTAAAGTTGTCTTTATGGAAAACTACCAGGTATCTTTGGCAGAGTTGATCATTCCCGCTGCCGATGTCAGCCAGCAAATTTCCACTGCGGGTAAAGAGGCCTCGGGAACAGGGAATATGAAGTTCATGCTTAACGGTGCGGTTACCCTTGGCACCCGGGATGGGGCGAACATTGAAATTGGAGAAGCTGTGGGTGATGATAACATCATTTTCTTCGGACTCACCTGCGAGGAAGTTCTGGAGTATTATCAAAATGGCGGGTATAGTTCACGGAAGCTGTACAATCAGGATGAACGGGTCAAACGGGTGGTGGACCAACTGACCGACGGCTTTTTACGGGTCAGCAGGGAGGAGTTCAGCAACATATATCACGGGCTGTTGGCTCACAATGACGAGTTTTTTGTGCTAAAGGATTTTAGCTCCTACGTTGAAGCCCAGAACCGGATCAATAATCTTTACCGGGATTTGCAGCGCTGGTCCGGGATAAGTATCACCAACATTGCCCATGCCGGTAGGTTCTCCAGCGACCGGACTATTGCCCAATATGCGACAGGTATTTGGAAAATCGGTGACAATCATTAAAAACGACAAATTTAACCAGCTTAAGAGCAGGAAATTCATTCTTTATGTCGAAAAACTCAAAATTAAGCAACAATTTAAATTTAGACCTACTGCGGAGCAGTGGGTCTTTAGCCTATTTATTACAATTCGACAATAAATGACGAATTATTGCATTATTTTTATGGTTGCGGAGGGGGCAAGCAAAAATGAGACGATTTAGCAGGGTGGTATTGGTCTACGGGCTGGTCTTGAGTTTTCTTTTGACCGGCATTGTACCGGCTTATGCCGAGCAGGCTGCGGCCGGGCAAACAACACCGGCAAATGGAATTACTTCACTTTTCAAGGATGTAAGTCCCAAGGACAGCAACATTTTGTTTATTAACTATCTTGCCAACCAGGAGTTGTTAAAGGGCTTTCCGGATAAAACCTTTCATCCTACGGCCCGGGTAACCCGGGCTGAAGCAGCTGTTTTACTCGTGAGGGCAGCAGGGTTGAAGACCGGGGAGGCTAAGGCCCGTTTTAGTGATGTAGGCCCCAAATATTGGGCCGCCGGCAGCATTAACGCTGCAGTTGCCGCAGGTTATTTGCGCGGCTATCCGGACGGTAAATTCCGGCCTGAAAGCATGATGACCAGAGCTGAGGGCCTTTCCTTGTTTCTGCGTCTTTCCAAACAACAGGACCCGGGGGTTGAACTCCCACCCTTGGCTGACCTTAATTCGAAACACTGGGCGGCCCGCCCGGTAGCAATTGGTCTGGCTACCGGGATGGCCGGACTCACAGCTAACAAAAAACAGTTCCTTCCCGATGCCCCGCTTACCCGGAGCGACATGGCCCGGGTGCTGGGAGTATTGTTAGTTAAAGACCCCGCTTTGGCCCAAACTACCCTGGCCAATAAATTGCAGGTTGTTAAGGGGACAGTGAAAATTACCAGGGCAGGCAGCCAGACGCCTGAAGCAATTAAAAACAGTACTGCGCTTAATGCCGGTGACATTATTGCAATTGGACCTGATGGTGTTGCTGAGGTGACATTCCCCGACGGAACCGGTTTGTTCTTAAAGGAAAACACCGAACTTCAGGTCAAAGAAACCCGGGGCAGGTCCTATATCAAGTCTGACGGCAGCCCCGGCACAGCCGTGGAATGGCTGGCTTTAGATTTGAAACAGGGTAAACTGTTCGGAGCTCTGGCTACAAGCTACGAGACAACAAGCAGCAAGCAGGAGCCGGAGGTCAAAAAAGCCTCTGTTGACGGTCTGAGCGGTTCTTCCCCGGTGCTGCCTTCAGGGGTTTTTAGAATCCTGGCGGCTAAAGGCAAAACAGTCACTGCTACAGACAAAAAGGTTGCTAACAGCCAGTCCGTACCCTGGTGGCAGGCCCAGCAGACCAAACGGGTACGGGTAAAAGTAGACATGCCTTGGGGGATGGCAGCCATTCGCGGAACCTTCTGGGAAAACATCGTGTACCCTGACGGCCAGTTCAGGACCAACCTGCTGACCGGTGAAGGTGAGGTCAGCTCCGGCGGACAAGTTGTAAACATGCAAGCCGGCCAGAGTACTCAGGTAACTGGGTTCCAGGCCCCGCCTGCCCCGCCTGCTCCCCTGACAGTCCAGGACAAGCAGGAATGGGTACAGACGCAGGAGTGGGCAAAAGAGCGGGCCCAGGAAATTCAAACTAACCGGGAGCCGGTATTACCGCCGCCTCCACCGGTGAGCCTGCAGTTAGCACTGCGGCCGAACCAGCCTCAACTACCGCAACAGCCCCAGCAGCCGCAACAACCGCAGCAGCCGGTAGTGGAGCAACCTCAACTCCCGGCAGTAACCTTCCCTGATATTACCTCTGTCATTAACGAGGCTATTCAAAATGCGGCTCAAGGGGCGACCGAAGCTGCTAACAGTTCTTCCGGCAGCAGTTCTTCTTCTGTAGCAGTAAACGGGGTAACCCTTGACCAAAACAGTTTAGTCTTAAAAGCAGGGGGCCAACCCACTGCGCTGGTGGCCAATGTATTCCCGGATACTGCTTCGACTAAAGCAGTTACCTGGACCAGCAGCAATGAGGCAGTTGCCACAGTAGCTAACGGTGTGGTAACCCCCAAAGCTGCCGGTGAAGCCATCATCACAGCGAGGACGGTTGACGGCGCTTTCACTGAAACCGCTACAGTGACTGTGAAGGATACCTGGGTGGAAGTAACCGGGGTTTCCCTTGACAAGAGTAGTTTAATTTTAACTGCAGGTGGGAAACCGGAAATCCTGGTGGCCGCAGTAGCCCCCGGTAATGCTGCAAATAGGGCTGTCACCTGGAGCAGCAGCGATAAAGGTGTAGTCACCGTATCTAACGGGGTGGTAACACCCATCGCCAGCGGTACTGCCACGATCACCGTAACGAGTATTGATGGCAGCCGCACGGCAACTTGCATTGTAACAGTTAATGCCCAGCCTCCGGCACAGTAGAAATAGGCTCAGGTAGTATCACTTCATAGCAGCAGGTACGAGGAGTAAAATGCAATGAGCGGTAAGGTTTCTCACGACCCGGCCAAAACCACCGGCAGGGAGACGGGGTTGCACCAACTGAATATCCTGGGCGGATTGGGACCGAAAGGCAGAAGGTGGCTTTTGGCCCTGTCCGTCTTCATCCTGGTGGAACTGGCGGTGTTGGGAGGGCTCTTCGAGCGCTCGGAAATGGGGCTGTACGACGGATGGTTTCGCCTGCGGGGAGTGCAGGATCCCGGGGATAAGGTGGTCATTGTGGCCATGGACGAGGCTTCCGTTCAGAAACTGGGCCGTCCTCCCTGGCCCCGGACAATACATGCCCGGCTGCTGGAAAAACTCAAAGAGGCTAAAGTGGTGGGGTTTGACTTTGTGTATGACAGCCCAACAAACCCTGAAGAAGACAAAGCCTTTGGCGCGGCTATCGCCAAGCATGGCCGGGTGGTGTTGGCCAGCAAATTTATCTTTGAGCGCGATGCCTCCGGGGAAATGGTCCAGGTGTTTATGACCCCACGCCCGGAAATCATGACCAAGCCGGCTGGGCTGGGTTTTGCCAATATGCCCACTGACCCCGATAATGTAGTACGCCACAGTACACTTGTGGATACGAATACCTTCGAACTGCCCTTTCCTTCGTTAGGCCTGGCGGTTGCCCTGGTCGGCAGTGGATTTGACCAGACCCAGTTAAAGCTGGAACCGGATAGACTGACTGCGGGGAACAAGGTAATTCCCTTAAACAGTCTGAACCAGGCCATGCCTAATTTTTGGGGCCCGCAGGGCACTTTCAAGACCTATAGTTATGCCGATGTAGTGGGGGGTAACCTGCCCCCGGCCATATTTAAAGATAAAATTGTACTGTTTGGGGCTACAGCTGAAGCCGAAAAAGATTTTTTCTCAATCCCTTTTACTACTTCCAACCTGGTTTTAAGCGGCGGTCTGCCTACACCGGGGGTGGAAATCCATGCTGCCGTAGTACAGAGCTTTCTGGAGGGAAGCTGGTACCGGCGGGTTTCCCCAGTTGCCAATCAGGCCTTTCTCATCCTGGCAGTTATCTTGACGACCCTGGCAGTGGGAGGGCGCAGCCCCTGGGTTGGCCTGGCGGGAGCATTAACGGTGGTAGCGGCTGCTACAGGGATGGCAGCGGGATTTTGGTGGAACGCCCGCCTGTGGTTAAACCTGGCAGCGCCTCTGACCTTAATTTTGCTGACCTATGCCGTGCTTAACGCGGCGGAATTTGTCCAGGCTGAGCTGGGGCGCAGGCGAATCAGGGCGATGTTTAACCGGTACGTTTCCCCGGATGTGGTGGAAGAACTGATGCGCAACCCGGGCAGTGTGAGCCTGGGCGGCCGGCGCCAGACAGTAACGGTAATGTTCTGTGATATCAGGGGATTTACCGCCTACAGTGAAAACAAGGACCCGGAGGAAGTAGTTAATCGCTTGAACGAGTACCTAACTGCCCTGACTCAGGTTATCTTTCATTATGGAGGAACACTGGACAAGTATCTTGGGGATGGCTTGATGGCTATCTTTGGGGCACCGGTTTACTACCCGGACCATGTCCAGAGGGCAATTCAAGTGGCTGTGGAGATCCAGGAAGAAATCGATAAGCTGAATCAGGTCTGGGAGGCAAAAAATCAACCTCCCTTAAAGGTGGGAGTGGGAATCAACACCGGGAGCGTCCTGGTCGGCAATGTGGGCAGTCCGGAGCGGATGGATTATACAGTTATCGGCGAGGATGTCAACCTGGCCTCCCGGGTAGAAGGGCTGACCAAAAACTTTAATACCTTAATAGTAATCAGCGAACGCTCGGTCCGGTTGCTGGAGGGAGTGGAGGGACTCCCCTGGAAGCTGCGGCACCTGGGGCATGCTGAGGTGAAAGGGTTTACCGCCCCGGTGGGGGTCTATACAGTGGCAGGCAAAAATTAAATTTCTTTTGAGAGAAAGGAATTGACGATGACATTATTTGATTGGCTTTTGGTAGGACATTTAGTGGGTGACTACCTGTTGCAGAACCGCTGGATGGCTGTGGGGAAATTGAAGTTTTGGGCGCCGTTGCTGGTCCACTCAGCCGTATACACTCTCACTGTTGCCTTGCTGGCCTTATTTTCAGAGGGTTTAACCTGGCCGGCCGTTGCCTTGATTTTTCTGGCCCATGTAGCGCTGGACAGGCGGGGGTTTGTGAAGTTTTGGGCGGAGCGGCTCACCGGGGCGGCGGATTTGCCCTGGCTGGTGATTATGGTTGACCAGGCCTGGCATATTGTAGTCCTGGCCCTGGCAACCAGGTTGTAACTTTTTCCGATAACCGGTTCCGGGGTGTAGTGAATAGGTTTAATGGGAGGTTGCCTGGAATGAAGGAAAGGATTGTTGAATTAGAGAGCAAAGTTGGTCAACTTACTGCCTTAGTTGATGCCTCTATGGAATTAAATTCGGAAATTGAATTAAAGGTTGTCCTGCAAAAGGTTTTAAATGTTATGTGCGAGGTTATCGGAGCGGAAGCAGGGACCTTGTGGTTATTGCATCAGGAGGACAATGTGCTTTGTGCCGAAGTCGCCAATGGGCCAACGGCTGACAAAATATTGAACATTAAATTGAAATACGGGGAAGGAATAGTGGGCCGGGTAATCGCAACCAACCGGAGTGAGCTTGTGGAAGATGTCACAAAGGATTCGAACTGGGCCAAGCGAGTAGACCGGGAAAGCGGTTTTATTACCCGCTCTTTAATGACCGTCCCACTCAGTGTCAAAACCAGGGTAATCGGCGCCATGCAGTTAGTAAATAAGCGGGGCGTCCGCTTATTTAACCCCGAAGATTTGAAAGCAGCGGAAGCGCTGGCTAATCAAGCGGCTTTAGCGATTCATAACAGCCAGCTTTACGATGACATACAGAAGTTTTCCATAAGTGTAATTCGTTCTTTAACACTTGCTCTGGACGCCCGGGATCCATACACTGCCGGACATTCGGAAAGAGTCGGAAGATACTCGGTATGGATTGCCGGGAAGCTGGGCCTCTCTGAAGCAGAGTGCCGGGAACTGGAGCGAGCCGCCCTGATGCACGATATTGGTAAAATCGCGGTGCCGGACCACATTTTGGGGAAACCAGGCGGGCTGACAGATTATGAATTCGGCATTATGAAAATGCATCCGGTTAACGCAGCCAAGATCTTATCCAAAATGGAACCCCGGGACCAAATGATCATTGCCCAGGAGGTTTCCCGTTATCATCATGAAAAAGTCAATGGCATGGGTTACCCTGATGGGTTAAAAGCTGAAGAAATACCGTTATATGCAAGAATTGCGGCGGTAGCTGACGCGTTTGACGCGATAACAACCGAACGGCCCTACAAGAAGGCGAGGACCTTTAGGGAGGGAATTGAAGAACTTATCCGCTGTAAAGGCAGCCACTTTGACCCGGCGGCAGTAGATGCCTTTGCCGAAGTGATGGCGGAGCGCAATTATCTGATCAATAACCAGGAAAGGACAATGATGAATGAGAGTCCGTCATAAGGTAGTGGTGTCAACATTTCGGATTAATTCCACCGGACGCAGCATCGTAGTTATTAGGCAGGAAAGCGCTCCGTGAGTCCAGGGGTGCTTTCTGCTACGACTACCAAGCACATAAAGAGAGGAGGGATTTTGCGTGGTTAAAAGGTGCCTATTTACCATTTTGTGTATAATGATCTCAACTCTATTTGCCACCGGCTCATTTGCCCAAACTACCACCAGTAGCGCTCCCGGCGGGTCAGGGCCTAAGGTAACTCCTTTACCCCCTTTAGGCATTAACTCCGTCGAAAAGATGCAACCTAACGGGGAATTGGTCATTTATGTGCTCAAGGGCCAGAGGTGGCAGGAGGCAGGCAGCATTTCCTTTGATAAGTTCCTGCGGGAAAAGAAGGTAGACTTGGGCAAGTTTGTTCCCGTTGCTAAAACAGTAAAGTTACGGCTTAAGCAGAAGGGTGGAGGTGCCGCCCACCTGGACTCAGTTTTTTTAGGGGCGAAGCCGCCGCTTAAAGTAAACAATGGAAAAGCTATGCCCTTAAAGCAGCTATCCAAAGGGGATAATGATTTAGTTAATATCGATAAACAAGGTGTGGAGGTTACCTTCCCGGCAAGTGGAAAAAATACAACCCTGGCTGTTACGGCGAGGATTGAAAGTACTACTATCAGCCAGACTCCGTTTCAGTTTCCTTTGGAGAATCTTTACCGGGAGATGAATGTAAACTCCAAGTTTTATACTTACAGGCTCAATTCTGCCAAAGGCACTCTCAGAATAGGCGGGATGCAAAAAGCAACCTCCGCCCAAAAGCCGTTTTATCAGGAATACGTCCGTCCGGGATCGGGTCATCCTCCGGGGTATATTTACGGGTGGGTGATGAATGATGATCAAAATCTCTACGTTGCCCAGGAATTTACTCCGGACAACACCATGGACGGAGACAAGGATTATGCTAAGGTCTATGTAAAGACAGACACAGGCCTAAAGGAATTTAAGGTATCAGTCCCGGAAACCAGGTGGGGTAAATCTTCCTTTATCTACACCGGTAAGGTTGCCTACCAGCATAAGTTCTACGAGTTTGTTATTCCTTTAAAAGAACTTGGCATAAAGCCTGGCAATCAAGACAAAGACCTTTCTTTAGCATTTGCAGGCTATGGAACGATGGCAGCGAGCGAAGTTGACCCGGCCATGGCCTACGACCCTGTCAACAAACGATATCTGGTTGTCTATAAGGTTGAAGCTCAGCCGGCACCCCAGCTTTACGGACAGTTGATCCAGGAAGATGGCACACCTTCCGGAGTTCAATTTCCTATCACACTACCACCTTATGGTTACGCTTCTAACTTTACCCCATCGGTAGCCTATGACAGTGTAAATCAGAAATTTTTAGCAGTGTGGGCGGATGACCCCGATGATTATGGTACCAACATATACGGTCAGCTTGTGAATGCAGACGGTACCCTGAATGGGGCCAACTTTACCATCTATGCCGGTCCTAATAACCAACAAAGACCTTCCGTGGCCTATGACAGTATAAATAAAAGGTTTTTAGTGGCCTGGGAAGATAACTGCATGAACATAGAAGATACTGATATCTATGGACAACTGGTGAATGCAAACGGGGCACTTTATGGCAGCGATTTTCCCATCGCCGCTGATTACACGATTGCCCAGACCAACCCTTCAATTGCCTTTGACAAGAATAATCAGAGGTTTTTGGTAACGTGGGACAGTGACACCGGGCAAGACATAAATATATACGGCCAACTTGTAAAAACTGATGGTACGCCTTATGGAGCCAACTTTAACATCTCCGGTACAGTTGATAACCGTCATAATCCGGTAGTGGCTTATGACGGTACAAATCAGAGGTTTTTAGTAACCTGGACTGAGTACAACATCACCGATGATGTGTACGGAAGGCTTGTGCAGGCAGACGGGACACCCTATGGTGACAGATTTGCCATCTCTAATGCGGACGGGAACCAAAATAACCCTTCGGTAGCCTACGACGGTATGACTGGCGAGTTTTTAGTTGCCTGGACGGATCAGCGTAACGTAACCCAAGACGTTTATGGCCAAATGGTTAATGCTAACGGGACGCTTGACGGCGCCAACTTTGATATCGCCTCTAAGCCGGTGGCAAACTGGAAACCCAGGGTAGCCTACAACCCCAATGGCCCAAGCTTCCTAGTGGCTTATGAGTCGACCGTTCTTCCATACCCATATTATATCTATGACATAGCTTTTGACCGGGTCTTTACTGAAGCTCAGGCTACGGCTATCATTTTTAAGGACGACAATCTCATCGCAACTGTGCGTAAAGCCTTGAATAAGCCTATGGGGCCCATAACGGTTGCAGATATGGCCACTTTGACACGCTTAGAAGTTGGATCTGCCTCCATTAGCGATCTCACCGGCCTGGAATATGCGACCAACTTGCAGGAGCTTTGGCTGAATAACAAGCAAATCAGCGACCTGAAAAGCATCGGTAATCTAACTAACCTGCAGGTACTGGGCCTCCATGCCAACCAAATTAGTGACATAACCCAGTTAACCAATCTGACCAAACTACGCCTGCTTTACCTCACAGACAATCTAATCAGTGACCTTAAACCGTTAGCCAATCTGACTAACTTAAAAGGTCTATACCTTTGGGGCAACCGCATCAGTGACCTTACTCCGCTGGCCAATTTGACCGGCCTGCAGGAGCTTTGGCTTAATCACAACCAAATCAGTGACCTAAAAACAATTGACAAGCTAATTAACCTGCAGGTGCTTGCCCTTCAAGCCAATCTAATTAGTAATATTACTACTCTTGCCAAGCTGACCAAGCTGCAGGGCCTTTACCTTAATAACAACCAAATCAGTGACATTACACCACTGGCCAATCTAACCAATTTGCAGGGGCTGTATCTCTGGAACAACCAAATCGCGGACATTGCACCGTTAGTTGCTAACAGCCAGAAGGGAGGTCTCGGTCAAGGCAGCTTTGTGTATATCCAAAACAACAAACTGGACCTGACAGCGGGTTCTCCGGCAAATAACTATATCCAAAACCTAAAAGGTAGTGGTATCATTACTTCAAATTAACCGTGTATGGAAAAAGCAGGCATATTAAGCGATAAATATCGAATATTTTCCATTACCAAAAGTTTAAGGGTATAGTTAGGAGGTTTAAAATCAGCAGGGGATAAATGAAAGCGCGCTAATCAGCGCGATTTTCATTTTATAGCGTTATAGTGCACGAAATTAAAGGTAAAGTGTGTAAAATGTCGAATTAATGATTGGTTGCTTAAAGAATAAGCCGGAGGAGTACTTTCGAGGATGAGTGTTAGCACATGAACATAGAAGGGGCTATCCTGGGGACTTATCAAATTGAAAAACTGTTGACCTCCTGCCGGAGCGGTGAGGTGTACCAGGCCCAGGATTTGCTTTTGGGACGGGAGAGGGTATTGCTGCACTGCCTGAACCCGGAGCAGGAGACACCGGAAAAGGTGGAGGAGTTAGCCGCACGTTTGGCAGCCCTTGG
>JAJZTU010000068.1 GCA_021848765.1 Bacillota bacterium | reverse complement strand
TCCGTTAGACTTAGCTTAGGAAATAACCGAACAATTTCTCGAATCTCTTGTAGTTCTTCTGGCGTAAACATACGTCCACACAGTAGTTCAGGGCCTTCGGAATGATTTTCCATAGTGTGGTCCCCCCATTTCAATCCCCACGCGCCCGTATCCTCTTCTTCGAACCATCTTAATTTTATTGTTGGTTCCTTCCATAGGGCCATTGCTTATACATGGATATAAAAGAGAGTTCTTTACAGCCTCATAATCTTTTTGAAGTCCTGATACAAATACTGAAAGTGGTTCAATTGAATCATTCTGGTAATCATTGATGAAAAGATCCAATTTTGCCACGTCCCTGTGTAACAAGACGTTATAGAACGCCAACAGAAAAGTTGAGAGGTGGGGAATTAATCCAAAAGCATTCTCAAGACGCTCGAATGCATCCTCGCTCAGTTTTTTTTTGCATTCTTTTTTAGCTTTGTGTCATATACGATCTCAGCTATACTGTCTGCATAATTGGATTTATTGGTCCATTCTTCGGAATCGCTTTGATCATTTTTGGCTTGACTATCTTTTATTGATATCCCCTGAAGCGCCTGTTTGATTTCTTCACGCCTCGTAGCGGCCACGTTAAGGAGACGCTCATAAATCGTCGTCCTTGAAGTTCTTTCAATCGAAATCCTCGGAGGCCTTGGTGGTGTAATATCAGTAGTAGGTTCTTCGGAAAAGACTACTTTATGATTGCGTCCGTATGCTTGGCAATCGTCTTCTGACGATATTGTCTTTGTTCATAATACTGATAATATTCGTCTATTTTATTTTCAACATTTTGGATTGTTTCTGGAGCATTTTTACGATAATTCCAGACATCCTGACCCGTCATCGACAACCTTTTTGCAATCTCCGACGTACGGAGACCGCTTTCTGTGAGTTCAAGAATTTTCATGGTTTTTTTGTATTTATCGGCTTGCTTGTCTGTGAGTTCGGCAAGGTAGATTCTTTTTTCAAGATCGTCCTCTGCAAGAGTTGTGGGCCCCATGACAACAAGGCAATCGCCGTCATCCTGTACGGAAGTATCAACAGATTCCTCACTCGCACTATTCACCATCCTAATCCAACCTTCGCCTTCACGAACGAACAAGTCATGTGGAATTTCCTGATATAGTGCATCTTTTACGACTTTATGGATATTTTGCACCAGATGGAAGCCGTCTGCCACCTGTATTTTATCGCATTTTGTAGCTGCAGAAGCATAGGCAGTTCCCCGATCTCTGCTCACTATATCAGCTGACGGAAATTGTTTCAAAACTTTCTGCGCTATTTCTTCTGTTGCCCCTTGAACAATAACAAGCACCCTATGTGTTTCTCCATCAATGAATACAGAACATGCTGTGGACGAATTGCCTTTTCTTAAATTGATGTCATCTACAGACAATACCTTGACATCATCACGTTTAAGATTCTGTGTTACTACGGCGGCTCCTTTCTTTTTTATTAAGCGCAATATCGTGTCTCTACTGACCTTGATACCGATTTTTATCAGTGCTTTAGAAGATGCATTGCTACTTGCTTCAATTGCATAGCGTACAATAAAATCCTTTAATCGTTCGGACAATCTGGCATCCTTTTCCGCCATCTCCTCGAATTGTTCAATAAACGTTATTGAACTACATTCAGGAGTATCACAGTAATAGCGGTTATCCTTGATCTCGTGGTATACGGTCATCCCTGATATGGGTAGATCCTGGATTCGTCTGGTTAAATATGTATTGGCCCTGTTCTGACTGACCGTTTTGCATTCCGGACATACCGCCTGCTGTGTGTCTGAAACCCAATAAAATACAAATTCATTATTAGATCGCTTAATGTTCCTAAGATGCCATAAATTTGGCATACAAAACTCATAGAAAAAATTTCCGATAATTTCAATTGTGCCTGCCGCAAGTTCTTTTTTGGTTTGCGCAGTAATGCTATTATATTGCTCCATAAAATCCATTATACGGTCGCCGATTAGAGATGATTCCATCGCTTTCACCGTCCTTGCATAATTATCCACCTTATTATACCTGACGGCGATTAGTTTGTCCAGTATAAATTATTAAACAGAAGATAAAAGCGAGCTCTTAATAACGCTCGTTGCGTAAGAACCATTTTTCTCCTATAACTCATGGCTTCTTGTTTGTTACAGATCAAAAAATTCATGCGTCAGTGCTGGGCTAGCGTCAGAGCCACTTCGTACTCCATAAGTCATGAACTATAAGCGAAGACCTGAGATGACTTCCTATTGGCTAATTGTAAAACGAAGCCCATCTCAAACTAGTGAGATGGTCTTATCCGGCACTGTTATTGTTTTTATAATGGCTCGGAATGCATAGGAACCCGTTTTTCAAACTACTCGTAGGTGTTTTTCCATTCTTCTAAATGTTTTACGACCGATTCTCTACTTTCTCTAACGAGTTTCCTACCATCAGACCAATAGTCGTCGCTTTCAATAGGCATGTCCACTAAAATTATCTTTACCGGAACAGAAGGGAAATTTTTACTTAATCTCTCTAAATCGTATATCAGTTGTTCCCCGTAGGAAACCCCTGAAGACATTTGAGTTTGGAGGAAGTGGCAAGGTACGATCTCAACTCCTAGTTTTATTAACCCACGATTATAAAAGTATTGGAATTTAGCTAGATCATAAAACATAAATGCATATTTGCCGAACTGAACCTCTACTAGAACCGGTTCTTTATGAAAATCACATTGTTTATACGCCCTTTTTACGGTATGGGGATATTGAGGAATTTCAATATCATAAAAATCTTTAAGTTCTTGCCAACCCCTGTTGTTAAATTCTTTCTTAAAGAGTGCATTTAGTTCGGCTGGAGAATAAAGCATTTTACCCATTTTGGTCTTTTCTTCACTCTTCTTGTTTCTACCTGGATTCGGAATAGCTGCAATTACGTCGTCAATTTGTTTCTCCAGTTCAGGATGTCTTACCATTAAAATTTCTTCACCGCCCAGGTGGGAATAGGTATAAACGATATCCATTAATAATCACCTTTTTCTTCAAATGGATTCTGAGTCAGAGTTGAACTGTTAGGAGGTTCATAAACTTCCTTTCCCATTGGACGGGTAGGAAGTAAACCATTATAAGCCAGAGTAACCCTCTCTTCAGCAATATCTAAATATTCTTTGAATATGTCTGCACCCGCCGACCGCCTATTGTTCTTTATTGCCGCAACAGGAGTACTCCCAACTCCCATAAAAGGGTCTATGACTAGGTCACCTTGGGCAGTCATTGAAAGGATTAATCTTTCTATTAACTCAACCGGGAACTGGCACGGATGAATAGTCTTCTCTATGTGATTATGTTTAACGTTAGGTATTACCCATAAGTCACCGGGATTTTTGCCGGCAGGATTACATGAAAACTGTCCCGCTTTCGGTCCCTTGTAATGTTTTTTACCAGGGTATTTTTGAGGAATCCGAACAGGATCAAGGTCAAAAAGGTAGTCGTCATTTTTGGTAAACCAAAGGATTGTTTCATATCTTCCTGAGAACCTTTTAGAACAATGAAGTCCATGCTCAAAATGCCATATTATTCGATTTCTGAGCTTAAGCTGAAATTTCTTAAAGATGTCATATAGTAATATGTCCAGTGGGAAGATTTCCCCTTTGTCAGTGTAATTCCCTACCTGCCAACAAATACTCCCCGTTGGTGAAAGAACTCTTACGCATTCCTCGATTACAGATGCTTGTTGATCAAGGTATTGATTGATATTTATTTTTCTTTCATAGGCTTTCCCGATATTATAGGGGGGGGAAGTCACTACTAATCGAGCTTCCTCATTTGGGATGACCTTTAATAGATCCAGACAATCTCCGTTAAACAATGTTACATGATTATCCCTTCTATAATGTCTTCCAATTAAAAAGTCCTGAACTTCCTTTTTGTTTGTTTGTGCATTTGGCGACACAGTGTTTCTCCCCTTTATACCTGACTATCATAATTATTACAGTGTGTTATTCTATATTTAATTTCAAATTCCTCCCGTTATTCAAACAAATGTTCTAAAAATTTTCTGTTTATTTTATAAAGCCCACTCAATCCGTGAGGCGGACTTCTCTAACCCTGTTCGGCACTTATGGACTTGCTTTCCTTTTTTCTCCCTACACACTCCCGGCGGCCTTGGGATACTCCCCGGATACCACTTCCAGCGCGGGCTTGGCCGGTTTCCCCTGCCCGCCTTTTCCTGCTGAACCCAGCCAGCCCCTGTCTTCCATGGCCTGGGCCAATCTCAACACAGCCATGCGCACTTGCATTGTGCGCATAGATACTTTTGTTATTCCGCCTGGGCATTTCCGCCCGCTTGCAGCATATTATGGAGCAGGGTGTTCAGACACCCGGAATATTAGGGAAAGGTGATGCCAGCCCATGCTCAAGCCGATAGCCTCCATTATCCTGCCTTGTAAAAATGAAGGAGAGAATATCCGCCTCACCGTCAGTTCCATCCTGCAGGCCCGGGGCCGCCTGCCGTATGAAGTGACCGTCATTGATGACGGCTCCGCTGACGGCTGCTGTAATTGGCTTCGGGATAATCCCCCCCCCGGAGTAAAGCTGGTTGCTACCCCCGGCCTGGGTGCGGCCCAGGCCCGCAACCTGGGGGCTCAGCATTCCAAGGGAGACTACCTGATCTTTTGTGATGCCCATATCTTTGTGGGAAACTACTGGCTGGAAAACCTCCTGGCCCCACTGCAAAAGGGAATTTGCCACGGCATCTGCCCCGGAATCGCCCCCGTGGAGGACCCCGGAAATGTGGGATGGGGACAGACAATTAAGGACGACTTCGGTGTACTCTGGATGGGCCCGGTAAAGGACGTTACTCCGGTACCCGTGCTTCCCGGCGGTTGCCTGGCTGTTACAACCCCGGCCTTTAGGCATGTAGGTGGATTTGATGAAGGATTTCAGGTTTGGGGACACGAGGATGTGGAGCTATCCATCCACCTCTGGCTCTATGGGTATACCCTGGCCGTTCACCCCCAGGTGAAGGTCCTGCATGTTTTCCGGCCCTCCCACCCTTACAAGGTTACCATGGAAAACTTTTATTTTAATCTCCTGCGCATCGCTGTCAGTCACTTTGGCCAAACCAGAATCAGCAAAATCATCGCCATGGCCCGCCAGAGCCATGTCTTTGACGACCTGATGAGCTCTTTCCTGCTGAGTGATATCTGGGAACAGCGGAAGCGCTACCTGGCAGAACGCCGGTATGATGATGACTGGCTGATGGATAAGTTCGGGATAAACTTTTAAGCCAGCGACGGGCTCAAAATAAGGAGGTCTCCACTTGAGCGGGCCAAACTATGTTCGTGAACCTCTTTCCCAGAGGGATATCATCTACTTTGTCGTTACTGACAGATTTCGGGATGCCGATAGCAGTAACAATCAAATTCAGGGTTCACCTGTGAATAAGTCCAACCTAAAGCATTATCACGGTGGCGATTTTGCCGGGATAATGGAAAAAATCCCCTACCTCACCCACCTGGGCATAACCGCCCTTTGGATTACTCCTGTTTACCTTAGCATAGGTTCCCTTACTCCGGATGAGGGCTCCCTGCATGGATATCATGGGTACTGGAGCCTGAATTTTGAACAAGTTGATCCCCACCTGATCTCACTCGACAACCCCGGGACTCCAAACCCTGCATCCCTGGACACTTCAGGCCTCCCGAAGGGCAAGGCCAGGCTCAAAGCCCTTGCCGATGCCCTGCACAATAATAGTATTAAGCTTATCCTGGACATGGTGGTAAACCATACCGGATACCACACTAATGCTTACCGGGACAGTCCCCTCAGGAATATTCCCGGCCACTGGTTTAAGCCCCGGGAGGACTGGACGCTTTTCGGCCTTCCCGCCCTGGACCACCGCCTGGCCGATGTGCGGGATTACTTTGTCAATAACATTGTGGACTGGATTGAGGAAACAGGTATTGACGCTATCCGCATGGACACCGTGCCCCATGTGGACCCCTCATTTTGGTACTACTTCAAATCCTATGTCAGGGGCAAGTACCGCAATGTTTTTTTCCTGGGGGAAGACCTGGACTTCGATGCCGAGACCGTGGCCCGGTACCAGCGCCACCACGACTTCGACTCCCTGTTTGACTTTCCCCTGCGCCGGAACATTATCGAGGTTTTAATCTGTAATGAGGCCGGCAAGAATGAAGCTGAACGGAAGGGCATGATGGCCATAGCCAGCCCACGGCTGGGCGCTTCCCCTGACGGCGTGCTGGACGCCGACCGCAAGTACAATAACGCCAACCGCCTGGTCACACTCCTGGACAATCACGACCTGGACAAACGAATCATGAGCTGGGCTCTCACCCAGACGGTTGGCGAACCCCGGCAGGCGGCTAACCTGGTTAAATACTGCCTTTCCTTCCAGTTTAGCACCCGGGGTATACCCCAGATCTACTACGGGACTGAGCTTGGACTGGAGGGGGATTCCTCTTTAGGCGGAGATTGGGAACTGCGCAGGGACATGCCTTGGGAAATAATTGACCCTGACACTAACGAGCCCCTATCAACCTTCCCGGTAGCGAAGGAAATCTACCAGCACCTGCGCAAGCTAATCCGGATCCGCCGGGAAAATGAGGCCTTACACTTTGGCTACCTTTTCACCCTTTATTCTGATTACTTTCTGTATGCCTTCCTGCGGGAATTCCGGGGTAATACCGTCATCGTGGTGATGAATAACGGCCTGGAACCCATAAGCCAGCCGGTTGTCATCTCCATTGACAGCAATGCCAATGTCCCCAGCCGGATTAAGCAGAACCTGCTCAGCAGGAAGACCCTGGTCAACCTGTTGAACCCTAACGACAAGCTGGAATACCCGCCTGACGGAAACCTTGCTGTACGCTTGGAGGGAAAAGAAGCTAAGCTGTACCGGTTGGTTGATACAACCCCCAAAACTATCCCGGAAATAATCTGCCGAAGTCAACTGCACCCGGGCTAATCTGCCCGGGTGATTTTTTATACAAGCCCCTTAAATATGCATTAAAGTGAACTAATTGCAAATAATATCCTGGTATAGGCCAAGTTCTCAACTTTACCCAGGAAAAAATGAGGAAGGAAACTCACTTATGAAAAATTTGTTCAGCACAGTCAGGACCGCCTGGTCCCGGCGTAAAAAAAGCAGGGTACAGGAGCTGACTCCGGTCCGGAGTCCCAACAAACTCAGGCTCTCAGTAAAGATCTGGACACCAACCTCCAAAAGCTGAAAGATATTTTCAGTCTCTGCAGTGATGTTATCTTCCGGGAGTTCCTTATTAACCAGCAGGAAGGTCTCCGGGGCGCCTTAATCTACATAGACGGACTGGCCGACAAGACCATGATCAGTGACCAAATCATGAAAACCAATGTCCTCGAATTGCCTATGGCTGAACCCGGGCTGGAGCTTACCCGGTCCAACGCTTTGCACATCATCAAAAACCGCTGCCTGAGCATTCACCAGGTGAAGGAAACGACCAACCTGGCTGATGTTATTGATGGTATAACTTCCGGGGATACGGTCTTGTTGATTGACGGTTTCGCCACTGCCCTAATTAACGGGGTCAGGGGCTGGGAAACCCGGAAAGTCACCAGCCCGGAAGCGGAAGTGGTAATCCGGGGGCCCCAGGAGGCTTTTGTAGAGACCCTCCGGACCAATACCTCCATGTTGCGGCGTAAAATCAAAAACCCCAACCTGAAGATTGAAACCCTCAAGCTGGGAGAAGTAACTAATACTGACGTTGCAATCGCCTACATCAAGGGGATTGTGCATGATGACATCGTGGCTGAAGTCAGGCGCAGGCTGGACGCCGTCAAGGTTGACTCCATCCTGGAAAGCGGGTACGTTGAGGAAATCATCGGTGACGGCCCCTTGAGCCCCTTCCCCCTGGTCAACCACAGCGAGCGGCCGGATAAAATTGCGGCCATGCTCCTGGAAGGCAGGGTGGCAATTTTCACAGACGGGACACCTGAGGTGCTTACCGTCCCGACCCTTTTTCTAGAGTTTATCCACTCCCCGGATGATTATTATGAAAAATTCTATCATGGCTCCTTAATCAGGTTTGTTCGCTTAGGCGCCCTGGTCATGACCCTGGCTCTCCCTTCCCTGTACGTGGCCGTCATTACCTTTCACCAGGAAATGCTCCCTACCCCCCTGATGCTGAGCATTGCGGGACAGAGGGAAATGGTTCCTTTCCCGGCCTTTATAGAGACCCTGATTATGGAAATCTCCTTTGAAGCCCTGCGGGAGGCCGGAGTCAGACTGCCGCGCCAGGTGGGCCAGGCGGTAAGTATTGTGGGCGCCCTCATTATCGGTGAAGCAGCGGTACGGGCAGGAATTGTGGCCGCTGCTACCGTAATTATTGTAGCCGTTACAGGGATCTCTTCCTTTATGTTAACTACTTCGGCCGGGATTACCATACGGATGTTGAGGTTTCCCATGATGATCCTGTCCGCTACCATGGGCCTCTTCGGTTTATCAGTTGGGTTAGTGACAATCCTGGTGCATCTGGCCACCCTGCGTTCCTTTGGGGTGCCCTATTTATCGCCTGTGGCCCCAACCACTACCGGTGACCTGAAGGATGTCCTGTTCCGGGCGCCCTGGTGGGCCATGTTTACCCGTCCCCGCCTGCTGGGTGGCATGAAGGACCCCCAGAGGCAGCAATTCCGGCTGAAACCAACTCCTCCCGAAACCCGGGAATAAATTCAGCAAGGTGGTGAAAGGCTTTGCTCGAAGGAGGCAAAATTGACAGTAAACAGGCCATCTTTTTGCTAACCACCATGGTTTTAGCAACCGCAATTCTCTTCGTGCCGGCAATTATTGCCCACCACGCCAAGCAGGATGCCTGGATCTCGGCCATCCTGGCCACCCTTGGCGGGCTGGTAATTGCCAGGCTGCAGGTTACTCTGGGTCTCCGCTTCCCCGGAATGACTCTCTTCCAGTACCTGGAGGTAATTTTGGGTAAGGTGTTAGGCAAAGCTGTAGGCTTTTTATACTTGTGGTGGTTCTTCCACATGAACGCAGAGGTCCTCAGGGAATTTGGTTCATTTCTGGTAGCGGCCTTTATGCCCGATACTCCTATAATTGTATTTATTATTATCATAGCAATTATCTCAGCGTATGCCGTACGCAGCGGCCTGGAGGTATTTACCAGAGTAAATCAAATCATTCTGCCTTTGATTTTACTTTCCTTGCTTGTTCTCTTTGCCCTGGCTACCAAGGAAATGCGGATCATCAGGCTGCTGCCGTTACTGGACACAGGGGTTGTTCCGATTATCAAGGGAGCCATCACTCCTTTAAGCTGGTTTGGGGAAATGGCTACTTTTCTGATGATTATCCCCTACCTCAATAAACCTCAGGAGGCCCCGAGGATTGCTAACACTGCTATCCTCATCTCCGGTACCTTCTTTCTGATTACCGTTCTGGGGGTATTGGCAATTTTCGGCCCGGCATTGAGTGCAAGGTGGATGTTCCCCACTCTTAACGGGGCCAGGATGATCCACCTGGCAAACTTCCTGGAAAGACTGGAAGCCGTAATTATGGTGATCTGGGTTTTCGGGGCCTTTGTCAAAATCAGTGTCTTCTACTATGCAGGAGTTCTGGGGAGCGCCCAAGTGCTGGGATTAAAGGATTTCCGGCCTTTAGTGCTCCTCATAGGAGTAATTGTAGTGGCCCTCTCCATCCTCCTCCACCCGAATATTCTGGACCTGGCCCGCATGCTGGGGCAGGTCTGGCCGCCCTATGCCCTCTCCACCTTTGAGGTAGGGCTGCCCTTAATACTCCTGGCAATCTCCCTGATCAGGGGCAAAGGGGGGCAGCAGCAATGAAGCGCAAGATTGCCTCCCTGTTGGTTATTCTGATCCTGGCCACCAGCTTCCAGCACGGGTGCTGAAGCCGCAAGGAGATGAATGAACTGGCCCTTGCCCTGGGGGCAGCAGTGGACCGGACTCCTGACGGCAAGTTCCTACTGACCCTGCAGTTTGCCAAACCGGGCGAGTTTGCGGCAGGCGCACCGGAAGGGGGGAAAGGAAAAGTCTCAGCCCCGGTCTGGGTGGTATCCGCAACAGGGAAAACTATTTTTGAAGCGGAAAGAAACCTGGCTATGCAGGTCTCCCGCCACATCTACTGGGGCCACCTTATTGTCCTCATCATCGGGGAAAAAGCAGCCAGGCACGGCGTTCGTGAAGTTGTCAGCCTCTTCCTGCGCTCTCCCCAACCCCGGGAAACCATGTGGGTCATGGTGACCGAGGGTGAGGCTAAAAATCTGTTAATGTCCCAACCCGGCCTGGAAAAGAGCTCGGCCCAGGCCATCGGCTTTCTGGCCAGGTCCAAGGCCGGCTACAGTGTGGAACTGAAGGATTTTGCCGCTATGCTGGCTTCCAAGGGCGGTGAACCAATTGCCTCCCGTTTAGGAAGCCTGAAGATGGTCACTACCCCGTCCCTTGGTCAAAAAACCCCTGTGGAAGAAGTCAGGATAACCGGTGTGGCTGCCTTTAAGGATGACAAGCTAACCGGTTGGCTGGACCCGTCAGAAACCCGGGGCCTCCTCTGGCTTAAGGGTGAAGTGGGGAAAGGAGTTGTCACCGTCCCCTGCCCGGGGAAACCCGAAAAGCAGCTTTCCCTGGAGATTATCCGGGCAACGACCAAGGTTATCCCGGAATACCGGAATAACAAGGTAAGCTTTACTGTCAGGTTAATGCTGGAGGGTGACCTGGAGGAGGAGCAGTGTGACGAAAATCTGACCAAGCCGGAGACAATCAAAGCCATAGAAAAGGAATTACGAAAGGATGTCAAACAAAAGGCCGAACTGGCTTTAAGCAAAGCTCAGGGTGAATTCAAAGCCGATATCTTTGGTTTCGGCGAAGCCTTTCACCGGGCCCACAAAAGAGAATGGCGTATGTTGAGGGATAACTGGAATGAGGAATTCGCAAGAGCGGAAGTGAGAATCTCTGTGAAAGCCTATTTGCGGCGGACCGGACTTTTGACCAAGCCGGCGACCCTCAGGGAGTAGCCTTCCCGGGGATATCCGGCAGCAGCCGAAGGTTATTTCCTGATAGCCGGTTAAGGGAGTGAACTGAATGATTGTTCTACTAATAACAGCGTTTTTAATCATCATCCTCATTGATGTACCCCGCCTGGTAAAAGGCAGGATGTGGCGGGAGTTGGCCGCCTTTTCGGTGTTTTTGCTCATTGGGATGGCCCTGGCAATACCTCAGACGCTGGGGAAAAAGGTACCTAACCCTAATACCCTCATCGAGGCAATATTTAAGCCTGCGGTGGAGTGGCTAAAGTGATAGTTGCAAAGGAAAAGCGCCGGAGTAAAACCGGCGCTTAAGTTGTTATTTTAGGTGCTTTTTCAGTTTCCGCACCACCGTGGACTGGTTCACCCCGGACATTACTCCTGCTCTACAAGCCCCGGAAAATGTTTTCCAGCTCATCCCGGTCCACATCAAAAACCAGGTCTGTCCCCGGCAAAGCTTCCTTGCGCATGAATTCAGGCACATCATTATAAACAGGACCAATTCCGGCCTTACTGTTAAACTCAACCTCAGTTTTCAGCAAATTCCGACCGAGGGCTAAAACCTCCTCCTGCCCCCAGCGCTCCCCGCTAAAGGCGCTCAAGAGTTCGGCACATACTACCATACTCTCTTCAACCGGGCCTACAAAAATGCAAATTCCTAAAATATCACACACCGAACTCATCACCTGCAAACTCAGGGAGAGTTGCACCTGTCCCTCAGGCTTTCTGAGCTCCACCTTCCCCCTTCCCGGCAGTGCATTCCCGGCAGTATGATCCGAACCCATGGTAGAAGTAGCATAGGTTACACCGGTACCCTTTAGCGCCCTGGGGTCATAAGCCGACATTCCCTGGCCTTTCACTGCCGGTACCCGCAGCACATTTAAGACCTTTCCGGTTACAGTAGCTCCTTGGCCCAAAACCCGGCCCAGGACAGTCTTGCCCTCTGCAGTTTCAACTAATAGCCTTTGGGCGCCTCCAGCATCTCCGAAGGAGAGGACTCCCCCCTCCATGGCCACACCCAGAGCGGCTCCCATTTCCATGGTATCCAATCCCAGGTCATCACAAATCCTGTCCATAGCGGCAACTTGGTCTAAGCCGGCAATTCCCAGGTTAGAGCCCATCAGGGCAATGGTTTCATATTCCAGGCCGGAGGTCAAATAGCTGCCTTGAGCATCATGATAAATGTTGGAACAGCGAATCACACAGCCCCGGTGACAGGCGTGTCCGGTGGCGCCTCCCCGCTCCTGGCAAATAGCAGCTAGTTTCTCACCGCTGAGGGACTCCACCCCGGCAAAAGTTCCCTGACTGAAATTGTTGGTGGGCAGGCCACCTACATTGTTGATAAGGTTCACCAGTACCGCTGTTCCGTAATTAGTCAGAGCCTTTTTACTGGCCACCAGGTTCTTGCCAAAGCCCTGAGCTACCTCCCGGAATGCCTCAGACCGCACCGGCTGCTTCTTGAAATCTCCCTTGGAACTAACTACTACAGCTTTAATCCCCTTGGAACCCAGGACTGCCCCCATTCCCCCGCGCCCGGCATGGCGGGAAGGCTGGCCTTCAATATTGGTTACAGCTACACTGGCCACCGGTAATTGTTGTTCCCCGGCAGGGCCAATGGAAATGATTGAATTGTCCGGGCCGTATTTGGCGAGGAGGGTTTCTGCCAACCGGTAATTGCCCATATCTGCCAATTCCGGCGCCGGGACAAGGGCTGCTCCTTCCCGGTCCAGGCGCAATAAATACTGATTATCGCTTTGAGGCATACCCTCAATCACCAGGGCTTTAATCCCCAGCCTGGTTAAAGCCTGGGCAGCCGTGCCTCCTACGTTGCTTTCCTTGATGGCGCCGGTCAGGGGACTCTTGGCCCCTATAGACAGCCTCCCGGAACAGGGAACTACTGTGCCGGTGAGCAAACCGGGGGCCAGGATAACCTTGTTATCCGGACCCAGAGCCTCACACCTGGGGTCAACTTCGTCCAGCAGCATTCTGGAGGTTAGTCCCCTACCGCCTAGGAACTTGTATTCTGAAGGAACCTCTGCTTGGGAAATTTGTAATCTGGTCATGTTTACCCGGAGAATTTTTTCCATGAATTAATTCACCCCCGGAGTTCTTATCGGCTACTTGGGTCCAACGGTCCAAGTACCTCATCA
>JAJZTU010000067.1 GCA_021848765.1 Bacillota bacterium | reverse complement strand
GAAAAGTGGTTTCCAGTGTACCGAGCTAACTTCCGACAGCCGGAAGTTACTTTTTGTTGACCATGAGGACCAAGCAAAATATATAATTTGCCGGCCTACCGATATTCCTACTTTTGTGGAATACGGGGCCGCGGACCTTGGTTTGGCGGGCAAGGATACCATTGTGGAACAGCGCAAGGATGTTTACGAGCTCCTGGACCTGAAATATGGCTACTGCCGCTTTGTGGTGGCCGTACCCCGGGTAATGGCCCCAGTGAACTGGGAGCAAATGGCCCAGAAGCGGGTAGCCACCAAATTTCCCCGGGTAGCGGAAAATTTCTTTCGCGAGAAAGGGCTCCAGGTGGAAATTATCAAGCTCCACGGCAATATTGAGCTGGCGCCTATTGTCGGATTGTCGGAAATGATAGTGGACATAGTATCGACAGGCCGGACCTTGCGGGAGAATAATTTAGTAGAAGTTGTAGAGATTTTCAAGTCCACGGCCAGGTTGATTGCTAACCGGGCCAGCCTGAGGCTGAAGCGGGAGCGAATTAACCCCCTGCTGGAGAATATGCGCCAGGCAGTGGAGGGTTTGAGGGTATAGTAAAGACATAGCTGTATGGATACCCGCGGGTTATGCGGAAAGTAGAGCTTTGGGGGAAAGGAGAATATCAAGTGATAGGGATTTATCAGGCCGGGGATGCTGAGGCCCGGAGAATTTTAGAGAAAAAATACCCTGATCAGGCTGTTTATGAGGCCAGGGTAAAAGAGATCTTGGATGAAGTCCGGAAGCGGGGGGATGAGGCGGTCCTGGAGTTTACGGCCAGGTTTGACGGGGCCCGGCTAACTGCAGGGACTATGGGGGTTACCCCGGAAGAGATTAATGAAGCTTACCGCCTGGTGGATGAGGAGTTTCTTGCTGCCTTGAGATTAGCTAAGAAGAAAATAGTTGATTTTCATGCCAAGCAGCTCAATAAATCCTGGATTGATACCGACGAGGACGGAAATATCCTGGGGCAAATCCTGCGCCCACTGGAACGGGTGGGAGTGTATGTGCCGGGAGGGACGGCCTGCTACCCTTCTTCTGTTTTGATGAATGTCCTGCCGGCTAAGGTTGCCGGTGTGCCGGAGATTGTCATGGTGGCGCCTCCCTCGGGCGATGGGAAGCTCAATGCTTATACCCTGGTGGCTGCCGCCGAGGCCGGGGTTACAGAAATTTATAAAGTTGGCGGGGCCCAGGCAGTAGGGGCCCTGGCTTTTGGTACAGAGACCATCAGGAAGGTAGACCTGATCAGCGGGCCGGGAAATATCTATGTTACCCTGTCGAAGAAGCAGGTCTACGGCCAAGTAAATATTGATATGCTGGCCGGGCCCAGTGAAATCCTGATTGTTGCAGATGAAACTGCCAACCCCACCTATGTCGCCGCCGACCTGCTTTCCCAGGCGGAGCACGATGTCCTGGCCGCCGCCATCCTGGTCACTCCTTCTAAGGAATTAGCTGCCAGGGTCCGGGAAGAAGTCAACAGACAGGCAGGATACCTGCCGCGCCGGGAAATAATGACTGCTTCCCTGCGGGATTACAGCGGGATTATTGTCACCCCGGACCTGGATGAGGCTATTCACCTGGCTAATTGCTACGCTCCCGAACACCTGGAGGTAGTGGTGGCTGACCCTTTTGGCAAGCTTGGGAAAATCACCAACGCCGGGGCTATTTTTCTGGGGAGCTTCTCGCCGGAGCCTCTGGGGGATTATCTGGCCGGGCCGAATCACATTCTGCCCACAGGGGGGACCGCCCGGTTTTATTCACCCCTTAATGTAGACACCTTTATGAAGAAATCCAGTCTGATTTACTACTCAGGCCAGGGTTTGCACAAAGTGGGGAAAGAGATTGTCAAGCTGGCTAAAACTGAGGGTTTGAGCGCTCATGCTAACTCAATTTTAGTGCGCATGCCGTCAGAAAATGGTTTAACTGCTGCCAGTTATAATAAAACAGGTTCTGGTGAATCCGGGAAGGAGGAAAATTAGTGCCGGAGACATTTTCCATAGCTAAGGTTGCTCAGCCTCATGTAAGAGCAATTCAACCCTATGAACCACACCTTTATGATGATGTAATTAAACTGGATGCCAACGAAAACCCCTACCCCTTTCCGGAAGAAGTATTGAAGGAAATCTACGAAACAGCGGCCAGGGAGGGTTTTCCCCGCTACCCGGACCCATATTCCACTGAACTCAGAGCGCAATTGGAGAATTATACAGGGGTAAAGGCCAAAAATATCCTGGCCGGGAATGGTTCTGACGAGTTGATTTTGAGTTTGCTTTTGGCTTTTGGCGGACCGGGAAGCCGGGTGATTATCCCTGTTCCCACTTTTGGCATGTATAAGATGGCCAGCCTGATGACAGGGGCAGAGCCGGTGGAAGTTCCCCTTAAGGAGGACTACAGCCTGGACGTACAGCGGGTAAAGGCTGAACTGGCCAAAGCGGGTTCCAGGGTAGTATTCCTTTGTTCGCCCAATAATCCTACCGGAAACCGTATTCCTGATGATGAGGTCAGGGAAATTTGCCGGGCAGCAGCGGAGAATGCAGTGGTAATCCTGGATGAAGCATATTCTGAATTCGCCGGCCAGGACTCAGCTCATCTGCTCGGGGAATTTCCCAATTTAATTATCTTGCGTACCTTCTCCAAGGCCTTTGGATTGGCGGGACTCCGGGTGGGTTACCTGCTTACCGGTGACGAAATTATCGCTGAATTGCTTAAGGTTAAGCTGGTGTACAACCTGAACTCCTTTTCGCAGATTGCGGCCCGGAAGGTGCTGGAAAACAGGGAGGTTTTCCGTAAGCAGCTAGAGGATATTCTCCGGGAAAAGCAAGGGCTCAGGGCCGGTTTGGAGGACATTCCCGGAGTTAGGGTATTTCCCTCGGAGGCAAACTATTTTCTGATCCGTACGGAAAAACCGGCTGAGCAGGTCCACCGGAAATTGATTGACCAGGGAATCCTGGTCCGCTACCTGGGCCGGGGTCCCGGCCTCGACAATTGTCTGAGAATAAGTGTAGGAACAAAAGAGGAAAATTCCGAACTGTTAGCGAAATTAAGAGTAATAATGGAATCCTGAAAAGAACTATAATGAAGTCCGAAAAGATTTACGAGGTTTTCTGGGAATAGGCAATAGCTTTCGAAAGATGGGCTGGTGATTTACTTTGGCTGTACGGACAGCAAAAGTCAGCCGCAAGACTGCGGAGACGGATATTGAACTGAGCCTGGTTCTTGAGGACGGTAAGACAGGCAACATAGCTTCCGGGGTGGGGTTTTTGGACCACATGCTGACCTTGTGGAGCAAGCACGGGTTGATGCGCCTGGACCTGAAGGCAGTGGGAGATGTAGAGGTAGACTTTCATCATACCGTTGAGGATATCGGGATCTGCCTGGGCCAGGCCTTGAAGGAAGCTGTAGGGGACAAGAAGGGTATCGGGCGGTACGGGACTGCTTTTGTGCCGATGGACGAGGCCCTGGTAATGGTATCCCTGGACTTTAGCGGCAGGTCATATCTGGCCTTTGAGGTGGAAATCCCCACACCTAAAGTCGGCGAATTCGATACCGAACTGGTGGAGGAATTCCTGCGCGCCCTGGCCTTCAATGCCGGGATTACCCTGCACGTGCGCATGCTGGCCGGGAAGAACTCCCACCACATCATTGAGGCAATATTTAAGGCTCTTGGTAGAGCCCTGAAAGAGGCGATAGCAGCTGACCCCAGGATCCAAGGGGTGCTTTCCACCAAAGGGAGCCTGTAGATGCCTGGCTTAAAAAACAAGAATGACCCAGGTAGTCCAGACCGGACGGACGAGTGCCAAGGAGGCTAAGCATGATTGCAATTATCGACTACGGAGTAGGAAACCTGCGCAGCGTACAAAAAGGCCTGGAGAAGGTAGGCCAGCAAGCCCGGATTGTCCAGGACCCTGACGAGATAAGAGAGGCGGGAGGGCTTGTCCTGCCAGGAGTGGGGGCTTTTGCCGATGCAATGAAAAGCCTGGCAGAGCGGGGACTTATAGGGGTTATCAAGGAAGTAGCGGCCTCCGGCAAGCCTTTGTTGGGTATCTGTCTGGGGATGCAGCTCCTGTTTGAAGAGAGTGAAGAGGGAGAGCGTGTTCCAGGCCTGGCTCTGCTCAAAGGCCGGGTGCGCCGGCTGCCTCCGGGACTGAAGGTTCCCCATATGGGCTGGAACCAGGTGGAAATTGCCCATCCTGCTCCTATTGTCCAGGGAGTTCAGGACGGTTCAGCCTTTTATTTTGTACATTCTTATTATGTGGACCCTGTGGAAACGGATGCGGTAACCACCTGGACTGAATATGGGATTAAATTTGCGTCAATTGTTGCTAAAAACAATATTTATGGCATACAATTTCATCCTGAGAAGAGTAGTAATCTGGGCCTGCATATCTTAAAAAATTTTGGGGAGTTGATTGGAAATGCGCATCCTTCCGGCAATTGATTTACGGGAAGGCAAATGTGTCCGCCTGGTGGAGGGCAAGATTGAGAACGAGACCATTTTCTCCGATGATCCGGTGGCTGTGGCCCAGTCCTGGCAGGACCTGGGAGCCCAAATACTGCACCTGGTAGACCTGGACGGGGCCTTTGCAGGGCATCCCCACAACCTGGAGGTAATTAAGGAGATTGTCCGGACGGTGAAAATTCCTGTCCAGCTGGGTGGCGGAATTCGTACTTTGGAGACCGTTGAACAATTGCTGAGCTTGGGAGTTCAGCGGGTGGTCCTGGGTACTGTAGCTATCAACAAGCCGGAACTGGTGGCTGAGGCCTGTGCCAAATACGGGGACAGGGTGGTAGTAGGTATTGATGCTAAGGACGGCCTGGTGGCTATTGAGGGCTGGGAAGCCACAGTAGAGAAGACTACCCTGGAGTTAGCCCGGGAAATGGAGAAAATCGGGGTCAAGCGGGTGGTATTCACAGATGTGCGCCGGGATGGTACTTTAAAAGGGCCAAATATCGAGAGCATCAGGGAACTGGCCCAGAACTGCAACCTGTCCATTGTGGCTTCCGGGGGGGTTTCCAGCCTGGATGATATTAAGGCCCTGAAGGAGTTAGAGTCCCTGGGCGTGGATGAGGTAATCGTAGGTAAGGCTTTGTACACCGGGGCGGTAAGCCTGGATGATGTGCTGGCTATCGCGAGATAACGGTTCTATAAATAAGGAGAGATTAGCATGCTGGCTAAGCGTATTATCCCTTGTCTGGATGTTACTAATGGCAGGGTTGTTAAGGGGACAAACTTTGTTAACCTGCGGGATGCCGGGGACCCTGTAGAGCTGGCAGCGGTCTATGACAAGGCCGGAGCCGATGAACTGGTGTTTCTGGACATTACGGCTTCTTCTGATGGGCGGGCGACCATGATTGATGTGGTGCGGCGGACTGCAGAAGAGGTGTTCATCCCTTTTACCGTGGGGGGAGGAATCCGTGAGGTGGAGGATATCCGCCAGATGCTGCGGGCAGGAGCGGACAAGGTTTCGCTTAACACCTCGGCTGTCCAAAATCCACAGCTAATCTCCCAGGGGGCGGAGAAGTTCGGCAGCCAGTGTATAGTGGTGGCTATCGATGCCCGTTCCACGGGTGAACCCGGTAGATGGGAGGTCTATATCCATGGCGGGAGGACTCCCACCGGGATTGATGTCCTGGAGTGGGTTCGCAAAGTAGAAGAACTGGGGGCTGGGGAGATTTTGCTCACCAGCATGGACCGGGACGGTACCAAGGACGGCTACGATCTCCCGCTAACCAGAGCAGTGGCTGAGGCGGTGAGGATTCCGGTTATTGCCTCCGGTGGGGTGGGTAATCTGGAGCATATTGCCGAGGGTTTGACCGGAGGGCAGGCCGATGCGGCCCTGGCTGCGTCTATATTCCATTTCGGGGAGTACACGGTGCAGGAGGCTAAGCAGTACCTGCGCAAAAGGGGAGTTGTAGTGCGTTGAGTAAAGCTGCGGGAATTCAGGATATTAAGTTCAATGCCGACGGTTTGGTTCCGGCTATCATTCAGGAATACAGTACCAAAGAGGTTTTAATGATGGCCTATATGAATCAGGAGGCCCTGGAGCAGACGCTGGCTACGGGAAAGACCTGGTTCTGGAGCCGGAGCCGCCGGAAGTTGTGGAATAAGGGGGAGACCTCAGGGCATTTTCAGCGGGTTTTGGAGATTGCCTATGACTGTGATGCTGATACCCTGCTAATTCAGGTGGAGCAGCAAGGGGTGGCCTGTCATACCGGGGCCAGGTCCTGCTTCTTCAACGAAATCCGGTTTCGTCAGGAGGGTGAGGAAGCTGCCGGTAAGAGCGGGGTTGTTGGCCCAAAGGTCCTTCAGGAGGTTTTTGAGGTTATTAAGCAGAGACAGGCAGAAAGGCCGGAGGGTTCTTACACAACATATCTTTTTAACAAGGGAATAGACAAGATCCTCAAAAAGGTAGGCGAAGAGGCTGCCGAGGTGATTATTGCTTCCAAGAATGATAACCAGGAGGAGATTACCTACGAAGCTGCTGATTTGATGTACCACTTGATGGTGGCTTTAGCCCATCACAATTTGACCTTGGAGGACATTTACAGGGAATTGGCCAAAAGAAGGTAATGACGTCCTCCCGGCGCCCATGCTAAAAAAGGATGTTCAAACCAGGATCTATCCGAATTTGTAGCAGATCAGATGAGTACCTGGTCTGTTTTTCCTTTTAATCCCAGGCCGGTTGTGTTATAATGGTAATAACAGTATATACGGGGGTGTTTGTGTGGAAGTCCGTAAGATATTTAAAGCCGGCAATAGTCATGTCGTGGCCTTGCCCCAGGAAATTTTAAAGGAGTTGGGGCTGCAGGACGGTTCCCAGGTAGTGGTTTCAGTCAACAAGGGCAGTAAAGAGGTTGTCCTCAAACCCCTGACCCTGTATCCGGAAACCAAGATTGAGCCTGGATTCGCTGAGTTAGTGGAAGAGTTTATCACTGACTATGAAGTAGCGTTGAAGGAGTTGGCTAAGTGATGCCGGTTCTTTCTGCTGAGGAGATTCTGTACATCCATTACAGGGTGGTCAAGCGAACCGGGGGAAGAGCCGGAGTGAGGGATATTGGGCTGCTGCAATCAGCGGTAGCAAGGCCTCAGGCTACCTTTGACGGTATAGAATTGTACCCAAATCTATTTGCTAAAGCTGCCGTGCTTACCCACTCTATTATCCAAAACCATCCCTTTGTTGACGGGAATAAACGCGCTGGAATTGCTGCGGCAGCTCTGATGTTGAGGAAAGGAGGTTTTGCTTTGAAGGTGACCCAGCGGGAAATGGTTGACTTCACGTTGGGTATTGCTGAAGGAAAAGTAGGCTGGGAGGACATTGCCTGCTGGCTTCAGGAAAACTGTGTTCAGGTTTAGGTTATAATGGTATAATATTGTCCGGTGACACTAATATTGACACATCATGGAGGTTTAAAGTGAGCAAGCTATTATTCGGCCTGAATCCTGTTCAGCGGGAAGCAGTAAAGCATACCGGGGGGCCACTCCTCATCCTGGCCGGGGCGGGCAGCGGCAAGACCAGGGTCTTGACCAGCCGTGTTGCCTACCTGATTCAGGAGAGAGAAGTAAAACCCTATAGTATTTTAGCCATTACCTTTACCAACAAAGCCGCAGGAGAAATGAAGGAGCGCGTCCAGCACCTGTTGGGCCAGGATGCCCGGGATATTTGGGTATCTACCTTCCACTCCGGTTGCAACCGCATCCTGCGCCGGGAAATTGGGAACCTTAACAGCGTTGGGGTTCAAAGCAGTTACGCGAACAGCGCCGGAAATCAGGGGGGTTATGACAGCAACTTTGCCATCTATGATACTGCTGACCAGCAGACCCTGATCAAGCAGTGCCTGAAAGAGCTCAACCTGGATGACAAGAAATTCGCTCCCCGGGCAGTAGCCTCCCTCATCAGTGAGGCTAAGAATAAGCTGCAGAATCCGGACCGGTTTGCCCGGCAGGCTTTCGACTTCTTTGCCGAAAAGACAGCGGAGATCTACAGGCTGTACCAACAGAAGCTGAGGCAGAACAATGCCCTGGACTTTGATGATCTCCTGATGTTTACTGTGCGGCTGTTTGATGAACATCCTGAGGTCCTGCGCTACTACCAGGACCGGTTCCGCTATATCCTGGTGGATGAATACCAGGATACCAACCATGCCCAGTACAGGCTCATCAATCTCCTGGCCCACCGGCACCGCAACCTGTGTGTGGTAGGGGATGCCGACCAGTCCATTTACCGCTTCCGGGGAGCGGATATTTCCAATATCCTCAACTTTGAACAGGATTACCCTGAAGCCAGGGTAATCAAGCTGGAGCAGAACTACCGCTCCACCCAAACTATCCTGGAAGCGGCTAACTATGTAATCCGCAATAACTCCGAACGCAAAGAGAAACACTTGTGGACGGAAAATACCCAGGGGCAGGAGATTGTTACTTACCGGGGGGAGGATGAACGCTGGGAATCCACCTATGTAGTGGACCGCATCTCTACTCTCAAGCATAAGGAAGGGCGGCCTTACAGGGATTTTGCCGTCCTTTACCGGACCAATGCCCAGTCCCGGGTTTTGGAAGAAGAATTAATGAAATCACGGGTGCCTTATAAGATTGTAGGGGGCCTGAAATTCTATGAGCGCAAGGAAATTAAGGACATTCTGGCTTATCTGAAGGTACTGGCCAACCCTGCAGACTCCGTGGCTTTGCGGCGGATTATCAACGTTCCCAAACGTGGCCTCGGGGAAGCATCGCTGGAAAAAGTGCTGGCCTTTGCCGCTGACCGGGGTATCACAGGTTTAGAAGCCCTGAACAGGCTGCAGGAAATTCCCGGACTTACCGCCAGGGCTACCAAGCCTATGGAAGGGTTCCGGAAGCTTATGGATGCTTTACGCCAGAAGTTAGGCCAGATCAGCCTAACTCAATTGGTGGACGATATTTTGGAAAAGACGGGTTATTTGGCTGAGCTTCAGGAGGAAAATACAATAGAGGCCCAGACCCGGATTGAGAACCTTCAGGAATTCCGGACAGTTACCGCTGACTTTGACAAGAACAGTGAAGACCCTTCCCTGGAATATTTCCTGGCCGGGATTTCCCTGGTCAGTGACTTGGATACTTATGAAGAATCCTCGGATGCGGTGGTCCTGATGACCCTGCACAGTGCTAAAGGGCTGGAGTTCCCGGTAGTTTTCCTGGTGGGGATGGAGGAAGGGGTATTTCCCCATGCCCGGTCTCAACTGGACCAGGTAGAGTTGGAGGAAGAACGGCGGTTGTGCTATGTGGGCATCACCCGGGCCCGGGAAAAGCTCTATCTGACCCATGCCTGGCAGCGCACCATGTTTGGCCGTAGTTCGAACAATCCCCCTTCCCGGTTCCTGGAGGAAATCCCGGAGCAGTTCACTACTACTGTAGACCCGGTTGATGGTTACGGCAGGCCCCGTAAGCCTGTGCTTCAGGCTATAGCAGGGGGAATGGCTTCCACTGCCGGCGCTGCCACCCTAAACTACGTCCTGGGAGATAAGGTGGAACATGCCAAGTTCGGCCCCGGGGTAATTGTCAGTGTAAAGGGCGAAGGGCCTGATGCTGAAATCAGCATAGCTTTCCCCTCAGGGGGAGTGAAGAAGCTAATTGCCCAGTATGCGAAACTAAAGAAGCTCTAACTTTTGTCACAAGCAACTACCGGCTTCCTGAAGGAAGGGGATACAAATTAGTGAGCGACCTCACTGTACGGCTGATTATAGTTTGTGTAATGACTACCATTATCCACTTAATTAACACACTTAATTATTCTGTCCGGCTGGCTGGGGTAAGGACCAAGCGCCTGGCTATTGCCTTTTCACTGTTCAACGTAATTTTCCTCATCTCCAGTACGGCTAATACCGTTCAGGCTCCTCTCCTGGCTAAGATCAGTGACAAGCTCTTCGCGGGGGTGGAGCGGGGAAGCGCCCTGTATGGCGAGCACCTGGTCAGCCTGAGCTGGGATATCCGTTTAGTGCTGGCCAGCGCCACTTTAGGGACGGTCATGGGTACCATGCTGATACCCAGCTTTGTGAGACTTATGTCCAAGGGGATTTTCCTGTTTGAGCGGACAGGTTCTATTCCCTTGCTTTTGGGAGCTTTGCTTAGCCCGGGAAGGGTAAGCAGGGTTCTTGCCGGTGTTTACCTGCCCGGCGCCGGCGCATTAAACCGGGCTAAACGTCAGGACATTCCTAAGAGGCTACTAACTCTCAATGTCTTGATTACCGGAGTTTTTACCACCGGGGTTTTGTCTGCGCTATATGCCGGCAGCCTGGTGCCGGAGTTCGGTAAAACAGCGGCCATGCTTTCATCTATTGTCAACGGGGGAGCTCAGATTCTGTTAGCTACTATTGTGGACCCAATGGTAGCGACTATTACTGACCAGGCCATCCGCGGGGTACGCTCAGAAGAAGATGTCAAAAGCATGGTCATGTACCTGGCCTTTAGCAGGATTGCCGGGACTGTGTTGGCCCAGTTGATTTTCATTCCGGCTGCGGAACTGATTAGACTGGTCGCGCACTTGATCTAATTTCAGTTCACTATCTAGTTTTAGTTCACTGTAGTGAGTCAGGCGTATTGATTACCCAGCTTTGTGCGAATTGGGGGGATAATGTTGTCTAAAACCGAAGAGGAAGCCCGACTGGAGTTACAAAAGCTCCGGGAGGAGATAGAACATCATAATTACCAGTACTATGTCCTGGATAATCCCCAGATCACTGATGCCCGGTACGACAGGCTGATGGGAAAACTCTTGGCCTGGGAAGAAAAATATCCTGAGTTGGTGACCTCTGATTCGCCCTCCCAGCGGGTAGGGGGAGCACCCCTGAAGGAATTTGGAACCGTACGCCACCGGGTGCCCATGCTGAGTCTCAGCAACGCTTTTGGAGAAGCTGAGCTTATGGAATTTGACCGCAGGGTGCGCTCCGGCCTGGGTGGGGGACCTGTAGAATATGTGGTAGAACTGAAAATCGATGGCTTGGCCATTTCCCTGACCTATGAAGATGGCTTATTTAACAGGGGGGCGACCCGTGGCGACGGGGAAGTGGGAGAGGATATTACCCAGAACCTGAAAACAATTCGTTCCATACCGCTTAAGCTTAAGAAAAATGTAGCTGCCCTGGATGTCCGGGGTGAAGCCTTTATGCCCAAAAAAGAGTTTGCCCGGCTAAATGAGGAGAAAGAACTGGCCGGGGAACCTCCCTTTGCCAACCCGCGTAATGCTGCAGCAGGCTCTTTGCGCCAACTGGACCCCCGGGTTACTGCCAAACGGTCCTTAAATGCTTTTCTTTATGCCATAGGCTACCTGGAGGGGTTAGAAGTCAAGACCCACTGGGAGGCTTTGGAGCTGCTAAAGGAAATGGGTTTTAATATTAATCCCCATGTGGCAGTGTTCGCCTCCATGGAGGAGGTCGTAAAGTATATTGAGCGGTGGGCGGAAAAACGCCATGGACTGCCCTATGATACTGACGGGATGGTAATCAAAGTAAATTCCCTGCGCCAGCAAGAGCTTTTAGGCTTTACTGCCAAAAGCCCCCGCTGGGCTATTGCTTATAAATTTCCGGCAGAACAGGCCACTACGGTGGTCAAAGATATTATTGTCCGGGTAGGCCGGACAGGAGTAGTCACTCCAACGGCAGTGCTGGAACCGGTTTCCCTGGCGGGAAGCACTGTCAGCAGGGCTACCCTTCACAACCAGGATATTATTGATGAAAAAGATATCCGCATCGGTGATGCGGTGGTCATTCATAAAGCCGGGGATATCATCCCCGAGGTATTGGAAGTACTGAAGGAGAAACGCAGTGGGACGGAGCAGGCTTACCGGATACCTGACCGCTGCCCGGAATGCCGGAGTGAGGTGGTCCGTTTCACCGGTGAAGTGGCCCTGCGCTGTACAAATGCTTCCTGTCCGGCCCGACTGCGGGAGGGAATCATTCACTTTGTATCCCGGGATGCCATGAATATTGACGGCCTGGGGCCTGCTGTAGTGGCCCAACTGCTGGCGAACGGCCTGATTAGGGATGCTGCAGACCTTTATTATCTTAAACCGGAAAACCTGGTGCAGTTGGAGCGCATGGGTGAAAAATCTGCCCAAAACCTCCTTGAGGCGCTGGAGAAAAGCAAAGCCAACTCCCTGGCCCAGTTCATCTTTGCTCTGGGTATCCGTCACGTAGGCTCCCGGGCCGGCAAACTCCTGGCCCAGCACTTTGGTTCCATGGACAAGCTGATGACAGCAAGCCAGGAAGAACTGCAGAACATACCGGAGATTGGTCCCAAAATGGCGGAAAGCATCGTCGGGTTTTTTCATCAGGAGGAAAACCGGGAACTGGTGGGGCGCTTAAAACAAGCGGGAGTAGACCCGCAGGAGTTCGCTCTAACATCCGGGGACCTGTCTTTTGCGGGGCTAAACTTTGTGCTGACCGGGACCCTTACCCGGTTTACCCGTAAAGAGGCTGAGGAAATGATTGAGCAATTGGGGGGCAAAACCAGCGGCAGTGTCAGCAAGAAGACCAGTTATGTAGTAGTGGGCGAGAATGCCGGTTCCAAGTATGACAAGGCTGTCCAGTTGGACATCCCCATCCTGGATGAGCAACAATTCCTGGATTTGGTGGAAAGCAAGTCAGGCGTTCAAGGGAGGTAGAAAGATGCTGAGATCGGCAGTACTCTTTGTCCTGGCAGGTCTGGCAGAAATTGGCGGTGGTTACCTTATCTGGCTGTGGCTCCGGGAGGGGAAAGGATTTGCCTGGGGTCTGGTTGGCGCCATAGTCTTGGTGGGCTATGGGATTATACCAACACTGCAGCAATACCCCAATTTTGGCCGGGTCTATGCAGCCTATGGTGGAGTGTTTATCATTCTATCGGTTTTGTGGGGTTGGCTAATAGATAACAAAGTCCCTGACAAGTATGATTGGATTGGCACACTTATTGCCCTGGTGGGAGCGGGGATTATCATTTGGTTCCCGAGACCCCAGGGTTAATTAGGAACCAAGGAATTGGCCGATAAGGCCGCAAAGGAGTCGACTCAAAAGAGAGCCGTTATGGCTCTCTTAACTGTTGTGCCCTACCCCCCGGGCCAGATGGTAGATGATGAGTTGATTTAGGCTAATATCCTCCTCTTTAGCCTTATCGGCTAGGGCTTTATGGAGGGATTTGGGCATCCGAACCCTTAACTGACCGGAAAAACTATCTGTCGGCTCCGGTATGG